>CAYZLP010000894.1:0-2654 GCA_964478635.1 uncultured Caldilineaceae bacterium | reverse complement strand
CCTGTCGGAAGGCAGCGTTAATTTCTCCATCAACCGCCTGGAGCGCATGGAGCTGACCAAAGATCGAGAACGGCTCCAGCCCATATTCGACGGCCTGCGCGCCCACCCGCCTGCCGATCACCTGGCGCTGCTGCCGGGCGTCAGCGATACGCTCCGTGTCCTGCATCACGAATACAAGCTGGGCCTTGTGACGACGCGCCCCAAGTCAGAAGTTTGTGCGTTTCTGCAGGAAGCAGGGCTGGATGACGGCACCTTTGACGCGGTCGTGGCCCAGGAAGATGTCCGCAACGTTCTGCCTCACAGCGAGGCGCTCCTGCTGGCCGTCGCCGAAATGGGGCTGGAGCCGGCCAACGTGTTGGTTGTCTGCGATAGTGACGGCAGTCTTCGCTCCGGCGGGGCAGCCGATATGGCGACCGCCGCCGTGACCAGCGGGTTGAGCCGCGCCGACGACTTCAGCAATGCCGATCTCGTGCTCGCCTCGCCGGACGAATTGGCGGAGTGGCTATGAGCCGCAACGATATGAACTGGCGGAGGATTGCGCAACTTGCCCTGATTCACGTCGGGGTCTCGATTACGGTTGTACCGGTAACCAGCACCCTAAACCGCATCATGATTGCCGATATGGGCCTTTCTGCTACCCTGGTCGGCGTACTCGTTGCCTTGCCTTATCTGCTCTCCCCGCTCCAGGTCGCGGTTGGCAACCAGGCCGATCGCAAGCTGATGTGGGGGCTGCGCCGCTCACCCTGGATTGTCATCGGGGGCCTGATGGCATCTTTCGGCAGCTACCTCACGGCCCATAGCGCCTACGTGCTGTATGAAGGCTCTGCCCTGGGATTGGCCGCCGCAGTCGGCGCATTTCTGCTCTGGGGCGTCGGCGTGAACGTGGCGTCGGTCAGCTACCTCTCGCTGGTCAGTGACCTCACGACCGACCATGAAAACTGGCGCAGCCGGGCCATCAGCGTCATGTGGACGGCCATGATCCTCTCCACCATCGGCATTAGCCTGATGATATCGACCATGCTTGCCCCATATGCCGACGTACTGACGCCGATGGGCGAGGCGGCCGTCTACAACGCGTTTGGCGCCGTCTGGTTAATGGCCAGTGCCATGGTGCTCTTCGGCGCAGCCCGCCTGGAGCCCGCACCCGATCCAGAGCAGGTCGTCCACAATACGGCCGACAACCCCGTTTCGGCCTACCGTTTGCTGGCCGCCAATCCCACAGCGCGACGCTTCTTCGTCTACCTGCTGCTGATTCTGGTTAGCATCCATGCACAGGACGTTTTGCTCGAGCCTTTCGGCGCGGAAGCACTGGGCATGACGCCGGCGGCAACCTCGCGTTTGACGGCCCTCTGGGGCATTGGGGTGCTGATCACGCTGACCGGCGGACTGCTGCTGTTGCGGCGGATCGGCAAGAAAGCCAGCGCAAATGTAGGCGCAGTGCTGACGGCCTGCGCTTTCGGGCTGATCATTCTTACCGGACTTGCGGGCAACACCAGCTTCTTCATGGGGGCGGTGCTGCTGCTCGGCCTGGGCGGTGGCTTGATGACGATCAGCAATTTGAGCTTCATGCTGGACATGACCGTGCCCGAGGCGGCCGGACTCTACATCGGCGCGTGGGGCGTTGCCAATTTTGCGGGCCAGGCCCTGGGTAATATTGCCAGCGGCCTGCTGCGCGATGCGACGCTCATCTTGACCGGCAACCGTCTGCTCGGGTACGTGACGGTCTTCGGACTGGAGATATTGGGGCTGCTGCTGGCAATATGGCTGCTGCGCTCCATTTCGGTAACCGAGTTCCGCCGCCAAGCCGAATTGGGGCTGCAGGAGACGCTGGCTCTGGCCGGAAATTAGACACAGCGCCAGGCTGTCCCGTGAAACTCAAACCGGTCTTCGGTCGTATTGAGGATGATGTGACTTCGTCATGCGTTCGGCGTTACGCAGCCTTCGACAGGCTCAGGCTTCGACAGGCTCAGCCGGCGGTTGTTGCGTAATGCTCTTGAGTGATGGACAAATAGGATGATCAAAGTAATCATTAGTTACGACATGCAGGACGGCAAAGAGCAGGAATGCCAGGAATATCTATCCAACAAAGTGGCTCCGCTACTGGCCGAACAGGGCTTCAACCTGCGCGATGTCTGGTACACCATGTGGGGCAACTCGCCGCAGATTCTGGGCGGCGGCGTGGTGGACAGCATGCGTGTCGCCCGGGAAATCTTTCTCTCGGACAAATGGCGGGAGATCGAGGATGACCTCGGCGACATGACCGACAACTTCAAGGTGCGCATTATCCCCATGGAGGACCGATGACGTCAGGGGCGAATCCGCTCGACTCTTCGCCGCAATCGATGGCATCCATCAGCACGGACACGGCAGAGAAGCCACTCGCATTGGTGGTTTTCCTGGAAAACGTGGGGCACATCAATGGTCTCGACCTGCCGTCCTGGGTGCGTAGGATTATCGATTACGGCACGGAAGAATACGCCAAGATTCTGCTCCGCCTCCAGGGCGCATACCGGCGCTACGACCGTGTCGTCATTTTGGAGGATGAAGCGGCCAATGGACCGGCCCTGAAGCAAGCGCTCATCGACTGCAGCCGTACCCATCGCGTTGACGTCTTGCTCCTCGTCCACGGCTATGAGGGGCAATTGGTCGGCCAT
>CAYZLP010000893.1:0-2655 GCA_964478635.1 uncultured Caldilineaceae bacterium | reverse complement strand
GGTCATCGATACGCGCTTGAGCATGGCCGAGACGATGATGTTGGGGCTGCGACTGATCGAGGAGGGCGTGCGCCTGGAGTATTTTGAGCGCCGCTATCATCAGCCCCTCCGGCAAGCCTTTGCGGCCGAAATTTCTCGTCTGGAAGCGTGGGATCTCATCAGCATCGACCAGGAGCGGATCCGGCTGAGCCCACGAGGGATCATGGTGGGGAACCAGGTCTTTTCCCATTTTATGCCGGAAGTGCCATCGACTGTGATGGCGTGAGGCGCCCGGCGTGTATTTAGATCTGGTGACGTTTGGCCTGCCCCGATACCGGTATGCGCCCCGGGGCCTTGCTCCGCTATCGACAACTTCAGGCGCCAGTTGTATAGTTAGGTGCACATGTATAGTTAGGTGCACCATGATTCGGACACATGCGAATTACGAAAGGCTGATTCAAGATGACGCGGGCGCTCTACCCCGGAACGTTTGACCCAATTCATAACGGACATATCGATATTGCCTCCCGCGCCAGTCAGCTATTTGACCAACTGGTCGTCGCCATCTACGATGCGCCACCGAAGAAATTGCTCTTTTCCACTGCGGAGCGGGTGGAACTGGCCGAAACCGCACTGGCTCACCTGCCCAATGTAACGGTGGCCAGCTATGCCGGACTCACCGTCGATTGCGCCCGCCATCACGCGGCCGACGTCATGGTGCGGGGGTTGCGCAATGTGGCTGATTTTGAATTCGAGCACCAGATCGGCTGGGCGAATGCTCAGCTTGCCCCGGAGATCGAACTCTGCTGCCTCTTCTGCCCGACAGAGTACGCTTACCTGAGTGCGACCATTCTCAAGGAGGTCGCCAGCCTCAACGGAGACTACGAACAGTGGGCGCCCGGCAATGTGCGCGATGCGCTGCGGGAGAAGTTCTCCTATCCCGAGCCGGCTGAATCGGCCAAAAAGGTGACGCGGACCCAGACTAAACTCACGCATCACGGCTGAGTTCCGTGCCGGAAGCCTCTCCCGTTCCCCATGTGACGGGGTTTCCTGGTATGATTATGAAGAAACCAGCATCATTCGCTCATTCGTCGGAGGTGACCTATCGCCATCCTACAATTGGTTGATCAACTATCCGAGTTGCTGGCCCAGAGCCGCCCCGTGCCCATGTCGCCCTACCGGGTCGTCAACGGGGATGAGTTCGCGCGCCTCATCGAGCACATGCGCATCTCCGTCCCCAGCTCCATCCGGGAAAGCGAGCGCACCCTGGCCGAACGGGACGCGATTTTGGCCGAGGCCGAAGCGGAAGCGGAGCGTATTCTCCAGGAGGCCCACGCCCGGGCCCGCAATATGCTGAGCGAAAGCGCGCTTGTCCAGGCGGCTCAGCGGGAAGCGGACCGTATTGTGACCAGCGGTCAGGAACAGGCCGAGCGTCATGCCCATGCGGCCGATGCCTATGCCACGGACGTCTTGGAAGAACTGGCGGAAAAACTGCGCATCATTTCTCAGCAGGTTGACAACGGCATTCGCATGCTCAAGGAAAATTCTCCTGCTGCGCTGACTTCGGACGGGCCTGTGAAGCCGTCCTGAGCGCTGCCGTCAACAGCGTCCGATGCTTGGTCTCCCCCATCTGGCAAGCGGGTAGTTGGCGGCCCATTGGCGCCGCCTGCGCTGGAGAATGATAGGGCGCGGATTCCCCCTGGTTTTTGACAGATACGTATGTCAAAGCTATAATGTTTGTTTGCTGGCGTACGGGGTGATCGTCGCTGACGATTCGCTCCGTTTCTTTTGCCCGGGACTCGCACGGTCAGTGTATGCGCCGGGCGATGCACATTGACAATGGCCATACGCCATCTACGGGTGAGGATGCAAAATCATGCAATTTAATGTTGCGCAGTTGCTCCAAGAACCCATCGGTTCAATCCGGAAATACGAACTGGTTGAGGAGATTGCAAAGCTGGATCCAGAACTGGAGCCGCTCGGCCCGCTGGTGGGCACGGTTCAGATGTTGCGTACCAACAGCGGCATTCTGGTGACGGGTGAGCTTTCCACCCCCCTGCGGGTGACCTGCAATCGCTGCCTCGCTCCCATTGCCCAGGAGGTCCGCTTTCAGCTGGAGGAGAGCTTTCATCCGCTGACGGAGGTGCAGACCGGTCGCTTTCTGGATCCCGAGGAATTTGAGGGCTCGGAAGCTGAGCTGGAGGATGAAGCGCTGCGGATCGATGCACACCACATTCTCGATCTTTCCGAAGTGGTTCGGCAGGGGCTCTGGCTTGCCTGTCCCATGATTCCCGGCTGTAACTGGGACGGCCCGGGCCAATGCCCGAACTTGACCAAGCATCTGGCTGAGTTGGAGAATCTGGAACGGAGCCTGGACCAGGGTATGGTGGAAGACTCATCAGTCGATCCCCGTTGGGCTGCCCTGCTAAAGCTTCAATCCGATGGCGACGACGCGGAATAGGAGACGCTTCCATCCGGGTTTGCATCGCTGTGTGAAGCCGTACGAAAATGAAAGAAATTAAGCGTTTTTGTTTGAAGGAGACCGATCATGGGACCGCTGCCAAAGAGGAAAGTTAGTAAGGGCCGCCGCAATCGCCGGCGTGCACATGACGCCATCGGGACACCGAAGCTGGTGGAGTGTTCCAACTGCCACAACAAAATGCTGCCGCATCGGGT
>CAYZLP010000892.1:0-2660 GCA_964478635.1 uncultured Caldilineaceae bacterium | reverse complement strand
CTTTTCAGTAGCGCAGAAAGCAGATGCGATGAGTAAGCGAAAACCGGTTGTTGCGCTGGTAGGCCGGCCCAATGTAGGGAAATCGACTCTTTTCAACCGCCTGACCGGCACGCGCACGGCCATCGTCGAGGATATTCCCGGCACGACCCGGGATCGCATTTACGGCCACAGCGACTGGAACGGCGTCGGCTTCATTGTCGTCGACACGGGCGGTCTGGAAGCGCCGAATGAGATCACGGAGCGCAACGAGCAGCGCCCCCAGGATCTGCCGCTGGGCGCGGACAGCGCGCTCTTCGTAAGCCACATCCAGAATCAGGCCAAAGTGGCTATGGAGGAGGCCGACGCAGTCATCTTCGTAGTCGACGGCAAGGAAGGGCTCACGGCTGCCGACGAAGATGTAGCCGAGGTTTTGCGCCATGCGGAACGGCCCATCTTCCTGGCCGTCAACAAGACCGAAAGCCCGGAGCGCCGGCTCAATGCCGTGGAATTCTGGAACCTGGGCCTGGGCGAGCCCTACCCCATTAGCGCCTATCATGGCGACGGAACGGGCGATCTGCTCGACGACCTGGTCAAGGTGCTGCCCGCCTACCCTGCGGAAGAAGAAGAGAGCGAGAGCATCGGCATCGCCATTGTCGGCCGCCCCAATGTGGGCAAAAGCAGCTTGCTCAACGCGCTCATCGGCATGGAGCGGGCCATTGTCAGCGATGTCCCCGGCACGACCCGGGATCCTATCGACACCGAAATCGTCTATGACGGCCAGAAAATTCGGCTTATCGACACGGCCGGTATTCGGCGCCGGGGGCGGGTGGAACCGGGCATTGAGAAGTACAGCGTGTTGCGCAGTATGCGCAGCATCGACCGGGCCGACGTGGCCCTGCTGCTCATCGACGCCACCGAAGGCGTCACTGCGCAGGATGCCCACGTGGCGGGCTACGTCCTGGACCGCAACAAGAGCGTAGTCGTCATCGTCAACAAGTGGGACGCCGTGGAAAAAGACACCCACACCATGGTGGAGTTCACCAAACAGATACGCAACGACCTGAAGTTTCTGGACTACGTGCCCGTCCTCTTCATCAGCGCCATGACGCGTCAGCGCGTGAATCGGGTGCTGCCCGAGGCGCTGGCCGTGGCCGAAGCCCGACGGCATCGCCTCACCACCGGACAGGTCAACCATATCATCCATGAAGCGTATGACCGCAACGCGCCGCCGACGCGCCAGGGGCGCGCGGTGCGGCTCTACTACGGCACCCAGATCGAGACCGAACCGCCCACCTTCATCATCTTCGTCAACGATGCCAAGCTGATTCACTTCTCCTACGAGCGCTATCTGGAAAATCAGATCCGCGCCTTCTTTCCGTTTCCCGGCACGCCCATCCGCGTGATCTTCCGCAGCCGCGAACGCAAGTAAGGGTCGCCGTCATCCAGCAAAGGTAAGCAGGCAAGTGGTGCAATTTCTGCGCTCCTACTATATCGAACTGATTCTCATGGGCATTTTGCTGGCCGCGGTGGTCTTCTTCGCCTATTTGGGCTACGGTCTGCTGTCGCCGCAGCTTGCGATCAAGGAATTTTCCGGCGACGGGGCCTATGCCCATGTGGAGAGCCAGGTAGCAGCCGGCCCCCGGACAACCGGCAGCGAGGCCAGCCAAGCCACGGTTGACTGGTTTACCGAAGAATTGCGCCGGGAAGGCTGGCGGGTGGTGATCCAACCCTATGGCGTGACCGTGCCCGCCATCGGCGTGACCGGACCCGTCACCGACACGGCCGAGACGCCGGCCGAGATGACGGCGCTGGCGGCCACTTTTTCGCTGAGCGACATGGTTGCCCTGGAGGCGCGCAACCTGATTGCCATCCGGGAACCGGCGGGCGCTGTTGAGGCTGGAACGCCTCCTGTTGCGCTGGTGGTTGCGCCGTACGACTCGCGCATCATCGCTGACGTCGACCAGTCGCCCGGACCGAGCCCGGGCGCCAATGTGGGCGCGTCGGGCGCCGCCATACTGCTGGAACTGGCGCGCACGCTGAATGTCGATTTGAGCGAGCACCGCGTCTGTCTGGTCTTCTTGGACGGCGAGGCCAACCGGGGCGTACCGGGCTGGCAGCCGCCCTACGGCGGCGATCTATTCCTGGCCGAGATCGCCGACGAGGACGAGGATCTGGCCGAGTGCGCCGATCCCCGCCTGGCCGTGGTGCTGGAGGCGGTGGGCGGCCAGAACCACCGGCTCCAGATCGACCCGGCCAGCGATGCGGCCCTCAGCAACGCGCTTTGGCGCACCGCGGCCGGTTCCGAGTTTGCCGATCAGTTCGTGAGCGGCACGGGTCAGCCCCTGCCCGGCGCCCACAACACCTTCATCGATGCGGGCATCCCGACGGTTACGCTCATCGAGCAGGGCTATCCCTACCGCTACACCAGCGAAGACACGCTGGACAAGATCGACGCCAACAGCCTCATGGGCGTCGGCTACACGCTGCAGCTGTGGTTGGAAAGCGGCGCGCCGGCCTTGGAGTAACGCGGGCATGTGCATTCCGGGATTAGCGGGTGAGGTCTCGCAGTATTGAGAATGGCGGCCGCTAATCCCGGAATGACTATACCCCACCGACCCACCTCACTCCGGAACCTGATAAACGAGTTCGGCCAACCACCAGCGCCCGTCGGCATAGACGAA
>CAYZLP010000891.1:0-2661 GCA_964478635.1 uncultured Caldilineaceae bacterium | reverse complement strand
GAATCAATGGCCCGGCAAACACTGCAAGATACGCCAGGCCATAGGCTGAGAAGCTCGACGTCAGGGTTCCGTGAGTCACGGTTTCCAGCATTGCCCCTACTTGCGCAACCGATTCGGCTCGAAACAGCAGCCAGGTCAGGCAGACCAGGTGAAACATGAGCAGGACCTTTATCCACTCGCCGAGGGTGGCTGGCAGTCCATCGAGCCGTGGACCCGTCCCTGGTGCGGTGACGCTGCTGGCGACGCCGGTCAGGCGGTAAGCGACCAGTAGCAGCCCGTGTAGGCCACCCCACAGGACGAATGTCCACGCTGCTCCGTGCCAGAGGCCGCCAAGCAGCATGGTCAACATGAGGTTCCTGTACGTAAGGAACTGGCTGCCGCGGTTGCCACCCAGCGGGATGTAGAGATAGTCGCGCAACCAGGTCGAGAGGCTGATGTGCCACCGCCGCCAGAAGTCACTGGGGTCGCGCGCCAGGTAGGGCACCCGGAAATTCCACATCAGGCTGAAGCCGAGCATCCTCGAGAGTCCCTGCGCGATGGACGAGTACCCGGAAAAGTCGCCATAGATCTGGAAGGCAAAGGCATAGATGCCGACGAGCACATCCAGCGCGGTGAGCTGGTCATGTGGCGTCGAGAACACGTGGTTCGCGATCACTGCGCAGTTGTCCGCCACTACGACCTTTTTGAACAGGCCGAAGACGATCAGGTACAGGCCTTCGTATACGTTCCCGGCCGTAACGTTGCGCGGCAGCGTGATCTGGCCCAGCAGGTGTGCGGACCGCTCGATTGGCCCGGCCACCAGCTGCGGGAAGAACGAGACGTAGAGGGCGAAGTCTTCGAACCGCGTTGTAGGCTTGGTGTGACCGCGGTAGACGTCGATGGTGTAGCTCATCGACTGGAAGGTGTAGAAGGAAATGCCAACCGGCAGGACGATGTTCAGCACCGGCAATGCATCGTTGAAGCCGATGGCCAGGAGGATGTGATTCAGCTCGCGGGCAAAGAAGTCGTAGTACTTGAAGAACCCGAGGAAACACAGGTTGGCGGCGACCGACGTGATCAGGAGCAGCTTGCGGCGATGTATGTCCCTCTGGTAAGCGAGTGCCTGTCCAACTAGGTAGTCGATCAGTGTTGAAACGAAGATCAGCGACAGGAATCGCCAGTCCCAGTACCCGTAAAACACGTAACTGGCCACGAGGAGTAGCCGATTCTGGGCACGATGACCCAGTACCCGGTAAACGGCGAGGACGACGGCAAAAAACGTCCAGAATACGAGGCTATTGAAGAGCAAGGTGCTGTGTCCTGCGGCCTCAGTTCGGTGTCTTGGATTCCGGGCGCAGGTTCGGCAGGATGCCGGGAAGCCGATGCGCCAATTCAGCCGTCAGGATCCTGGATCCCGACTTGCTGAGGTGAATGGGGTCGTCGAAGCTGCCAGCATCGAGTCCAGGAGCATTGCGTAGATCGAGGAAGATGCCCCCGGATGCGGCGACCGTCTGACCGAGTGCAGGGTCAATCTCGTATCGTCCCTTGACGGGCATGGCTACTATGACCGGGTTGTAGCCTTTGGACTGCGCATCCGCGAGGATCCTGTCTAGCGCCCGGTAGGTGAAGACCGGCCTGGAGCCAACGCCCTGATTCTGGGTCGATCGACGTGCCTCATTCAAGCGGTTGGTCTGCGACTCATAGCGTGGTATGACGGGGCCTAGAAGACGATGGCGCAGGTCGGCATGCAACGCGTACGTCCATGAACCTTTCGCCGTGAGCGCTTGCAGATGCTCTTCCAGGCCGGCCCCGGCGTGCTCTGCGATTTCGGCGATCATTCGAACCGGGCAGACGAGCCCAAAAGTCTTTCCAGTCTCGAGTGAGGCCTGGTCGGAAAGGTCGTTCCATCCGTAACCAATGACCAGAAACTTAGGGCGTGGGAAAGCATCCGGTAGGGCCCGGACCATGCAACTCCAGTACCACAGGTCGCTACTGTCCATGGAGAGAACCGCCGGTAACGATGTCGCACCTGACAGGTCGGGTCGTGCTTCTGCAAGCGTGGCAGGATCGATGCCACGCTCGGTCATTGAGTTGCCGACAAGGACTATGCGGTTGTGGGGATCCTTGGCGGCCTCCAGGCTCCGCTGCTCCAGCGTCAAGCTGGCGGCGACGTTTCCGGACACCAACGGGGAAACCACGCGTACTGCCGTCTCAGCGGCAAGGACGACGGCCATCGCGGCGAACAGCGCAAGCCAGATGTGCCTTGGAGTGACGGTGGAAACGTGATCTTTCATGGACTGCGAGGATTCGGGGCTTCGCAAAGCTTGGTCGACGTAATGATATCGGCCGATACGCCGCGACCCCGAGACGGAACCCAAAAAATGTGACCCGGTGTGCGTCTCATCAATACGACAGGTTCAGGTCTTGAAGTCTTCCGGTGAGACCCTGTGCCGCCCCAGCAGCTTGTAGAAATCGGTCCGGTTCCGCCCTGCCAGTTTCGCCGCCTGCGTCACATTCCCACGCGTGATCTGCAGCAACTGGACCAGGTAGTTGCGGGTGAACTCGTCCCGTGCCTCGTCGAAGGCGGGAACGCGTGCTGCAGAGGTGCCCAGCGCCCGCTGGATGGACTCGGCACTGATGACGGCCCCGCTGGCGAGCGAGGCTGCGTTGCGGACCACGGCG
>CAYZLP010000890.1:0-2666 GCA_964478635.1 uncultured Caldilineaceae bacterium | reverse complement strand
CCTTCACTGGGTGCAGCGGATAGTCGACGAACTTGACCTCAGCGAAGAGGTACTTATGCTTCCCCGGTCGACCGTCACCGGCTACCACGACCATAATTTTCTGACTATCCACGAGCGCGTCACCGACCACCTGGGTGATCGCGCGCCGGCGGGAAGCGTGCGCCAGCGATTGCACCGTGTGAGGGCCGAGTGGGTCGTGCTGGCTACCGGCGCCCACGAACGCCCCCTGGTCTACGGTAACAACGACACGCCTGGCTGCATGCTGTGCAGCGCCGTATCCGCCTACATCAACCGATACGCCGTCGTGCCCGGCAGGGAACTGGTGGTGATGACCAGCAACGATTCCGGCTACCAGGCTGCCATCGACTGGCATGACGCGGGACGCAATGTCATCGCCATAGTAGAGACGCGTCCCGAAGCTTCAGGTGGCCGGATCGAGGCTGCACGAGACCGAGGCATTGCGGTTCTCGTCGGCTCAGCGGTGGTCAATGTAAAGGGCTCAAAGCGTGTGACCGGAGTGGAGGTCGCGGCCCTGAGCCCGGACGGCGGCGCGGTCAACGGAAAATCGTTACTTCGATGTGACACCGTCGCCACCTCTGGCGGCTGGAGCCCCGCGCTGCACCTGTCATGCCATACGGGGAGTCGGCCGGTTTGGGATGAGACCGTCTTTGGCTTTGTGCCCGGCGATAGTACCCAGAATCAACTGACTGCCGGCGCCATCCGGGGAGCGTTCGACACGCGGTCGGCGCTGCAGCAGGGCATGGAGGCTGGACAAGCAGCCTTGCGGGAGCTGGGGCGGGATGTTGCAGACGTCACACTCCCCGCCGTGGAGGCGTTGCGTGCCGCTCCGGCAATGGCGCTGTTCCTCGTGCCGCACTACAAGCCCAACTCCCGTGCTCCCAAACAATTTGTCGATTATCAGAATGATGTCACTGCCGCGGCTATCGAGTTGGCCTGTCGCGAGGGATTCCAGTCTATCGAGCACGTCAAGCGCTATACAGCGATGGGCTTCGGCACGGATCAGGGCAAGCTGGGCAATATTAATGGCATGGCCATCGCTGCCCGGGTACAGGGCAAGTCGATCCCGGAGGTAGGTACCACCGTATTCCGGCCGAACTACACACCCGTGACCTTCGGAGCCATTGTCGGTGGGCATCGTGGAGAACTGTTCGATCCGCAGCGCCATACACCCCTGCACCGATGGCACATCGAACAAGGGGCCGTGTTCGAGGACGTAGGCCAATGGAAACGTCCGCGCTATTTTCCCCGGTCCGGTGAGAGTATGCGCCAGGCGGTGGACCGCGAGTGTATGGCTACGCGACAATCGGCTGGATTGCTGGACGCCTCGACACTCGGCAAGATAGACATCCAGGGACCTGATGCGCGGGAGTTTCTGGACAGGGTTTACACGAATAAGTGGGCCACGCTGCCGGTCGGGCGCTGCCGCTACGGCCTGATGTGCGGCGAGGACGGCATGGTATTCGACGATGGCGTCACCGCATGCCTGGGCGATCATCACTTTCACATGACTACCAGCACCGGAGGAGCCGCTCGCGTCTACCAGTGGCTGGAACTCTATCATCAGACCGAGTGGCCCGAACTGGAAGTCTACTTCAACAGCGTTACCGATCACTGGGCGACCCTGTCGCTCGCCGGACCCAATAGTCGCAGCCTGTTGGCGCAGTTGGCCGACTGTGACCTGTCTCGCGAGGCCTTTCGTTTCATGGACTGGAAGCCGGCAACGGTTGCGGGGATCCCGGCGCGTATTCTCCGCGTCTCGTTCTCCGGTGAACTGACCTACGAGATCAACGTCGAGGCCGGCTATGCCACGCATGTCTGGAACAATCTAATGGAGCACGGTGAGAAGTACGGCCTCACGCCTTACGGTACGGAAGCGATGCACGTACTGCGCGCAGAAAAGGGTTTAATCATCGTCGGCCAGGATACGGACGGTTCCGTGCACCCCCATGATCTAGGCATGAGCTGGGCGGTTGCCAGTGACAAGCCTTACAGCTTCATCGGCAAGCGGGGCATGGCCCGAGAAGACTGCGTTCGTGAGGATCGCAGGCAGTGGGTTGGTTTGCGGACCCGGGATCCGGATGTAGTACTGCCGGAGGGCGCCCAGGCTGTCTTTGATCCCGATGCGTCCATTCCCATGCCGATGGTTGGTCACGTTACCTCCAGTTACTGGAGCGCCAATTTGGGGCGCAGTATCGCCCTGGGCTTCGTCAAGGGCGGGCACAGCCGGATGGGAGAGAGCGTATACTACCCCCTCGCTGATGGCCGCGTAATCGAAGCTGAAGTGTGCAGCACCGTTTTCCTGGATCCTGAAGGACATCGGCAGAATGTATGATCGTGAGACCGTTTCTGCATTGGAGGCCGTCCCCTCGAAAGCCGCTCCGATGGCGCATGTGCCAGCGGGCAAGAGTATGGTTGTTGAAAGTCCGCTGGGTATGACGGTGAGGCGCCTCGAGGGCGTCAGCGACGCCACTGACGACTGTGGTGTCCTGTTTCAGGAGCAGGGCGGACTGGGACTGCTGACTCTCCGCATGAACGTCCGGGATCGGGAGCAAATCGACGCCTTTGAGCGGCACATGGGGGCCGCTCTGCCCACCCGGCCACTGACATCCAATGTAAATGGTGATCGTGTGATCCGCTGGCTGTCT
>CAYZLP010000889.1:0-2667 GCA_964478635.1 uncultured Caldilineaceae bacterium | reverse complement strand
TGAGAACGTTCAATCAGGAGCAAGAAAGGGATGAAAAACAAAGGTAAAGCTGCTGGTGCGGCTGCGAAGATGGCGACCGGCGGTCAAGTGGATGTTGGTGCTGCCAAGGACGCAGCAAAAAAGGTTGGAGACGCCAAACCGGAAACTTACAAGATGAAGGAGAAGCTGCTATCAATCGGCGACGACTTCTGGATCGAGACCGAGGGCGGCCGCAAGGCATTCAAGGTCAACGGCAAACTGGTGGCGGTGCGCGACAAACTGAGTTTCGAGGATGACCGCGGACACGAGTTGGCGTTCATCCGCTCCCAGTTCTTCTCGGTACGCGACCGGGTGGGCATCGAACGCATTGGCGGCCGCAGCGCCCAGTTGCGCCGGGATCTGGTGAACATCGTGCGCGATCACCTGATTCTCGAATTCGATGACGGGGATGAAATCGAGGTGAAGGGCAACTTCCTCGATCATGAATACGATTTCCAGCGCGGCAGGACCAAGATTGGCGAGGTCTCCAAGAAGTGGTTCCGGGTGGCCGACAGCTACGGGGTCCACATTGACGCCGGTGAAGACCACATCATGTTCCTGGCGGCCTGTGTGGCCCTTGACCAGGCAGTGCATGATGTTGGTCCGATTGATGTGTAGTCTGAACTGACGGCCCGCGAGCCGGGGCGGCGAAACCATCCGCCAGCAACGCGGTACTGAGAGCAGACTATTTGGATCAAGGTTTAGGCGGCCAGGCTCGAATCACATTGAACCGAGCCTGGCCCACGCACACAAGTGAGGAAAGCAAACACATGTCAAAGAAGGAATTCAAAGGCGTAATCAACCTGGATGCCCGGGATTCGGTGCCCGATTGGGAGCCGTTCCTGCAGCCGGTAGCCCCCGAAGGTGCGCCAAACGTGCTCATGATCATCTGGGATGATGTGGGCTTTGGGGCCATGGATCTGTACGGCGGGCCAATAGAGACGCCGACCATGAAGCGTATTGCCGACATGGGCATTCGCTATTCCAATTTTCACACCACGGCGCTTTGCTCACCGACACGTTCCAGCCTGCTGACCGGGCGCAATGCCACGAGCAACGGCCTGGCGGTCATCACTGAGGGTGCAGATGGTTTCCCCGGCTCGTCGGGTCGTATTCCATTTGAGAATGGGTTCATTTCGGAGGTTTTGGGCGAGCGCGGCTGGAACACCTACGCCATTGGCAAATGGCACCTCACGCCGGCCGATGAAGTCGATATGTCCGCCTGGCGCCACCGCTGGCCTCTCGGTCGGGGCTTCGAACGTTACTACGGCTTTCTGGGCGGCGAAACGCACCAGTATTATCCCGACCTGATCTACGACAACCACCCCGTGGAAGCGCCCTATGGCCCCGAGGACGGTTACCACGTCTCCAAAGACCTGGTGGACAAGTCCATCGAGTTTATCAAGGATGCCAAGGCCGTTAATCCGGAGAAACCGTGGTTTATGTACTTCTGTCCGGGCTGCGCCCATGCACCTCACCACGTTTGGGCTGAATGGGCGGACAAATATAAGGGCAAGTTCGATGAAGGGTACGAGGCCATCCGCGAGTCGATCCTGGCCAACCAGAAGGCGTTGGGCCTGCTCAGCGAAGACCTGGAACTATCGCCGATCAACCCGCATGGTGAGCCCGACGTGGTCGGCCCCACCGGCGTGCCCTGGCCCGCGCTGGATTTCGTCAAGCCGTGGGATTCGCTTAGCGACGATGAAAAGAAGCTGTTCGCGCGCCAGGCGGAAGTATACGCTGGCTTCGTTTCCTACACCGACCATGAAATCGGCCGTCTGATCGACTACCTCGAAGAAACCGGGCAGCTCGACAACACGATCGTCTTCGTCACGTCTGACAACGGCGCCAGTGCCGAGGGTGGCCCCAACGGATCATTCAACGAGAACAAGTTCTTCAACAACGTCCCTGACACCGTTGAGGCGAATCTGGCCAAGCTCGAGGAATGGGGCGGAGCGGAATCCTATCCGCACTACAGCAGTGGTTGGGCGTGGGCGTTCGACACGCCGTTCCCCTACTGGAAGCGGTATGCCGGTTTTGAAGGCGGCGTGTGCGACATGATGCTGATGTCCTGGCCGGCGCAGATCGAGGCGGGCGGCGTCCGCCACCAGTACCTGCACGCCATCGACGTCGTGCCTACGATCTACGATATGCTGGGCGTTACGCCGCCGGATTACGTCAAGGGCTACCCGCAATCTCCGATCGAAGGCAACAGCTTCACTGACACGTTCACTGATCCTGACGCGCCGGAGCGGCAGACGCAGTTCTACTCGATGCTGGGTATGCGCTCTATCTATCACGAGGGATGGCTGGCCACGGCCTTGCACCCGGCGCTCTCCGGTTGGGGCCACTTTGAGAAGGATGAGTGGGAACTCTACAACTTGCGGGAGGACCGCTCGCAGACGAACAACCTGGCCGCCGACCATCCCGAAAAACTACAGGAGTTGATCGGTCTCTGGTTCTACAATGCTGGTCTGTACAACGGCTTCCCGGTTGATGACCGCACGGCTGCAGAGCAGCTTAATCGCGAGCGACCCGAACCGGGCAAGCCCCGTAACCAGTACATCTATTACCCGGGCGCGGCCGAAGTGCCGGAGTCGGTAGCGGTTTCCGTCAAGGGCCGCAACTATACCATCGCCGCTCAGGTCG
>CAYZLP010000888.1:0-2670 GCA_964478635.1 uncultured Caldilineaceae bacterium | reverse complement strand
GCGCTTTGGCATGATTGGCGGGTCGGACCTCGCCTTCCCTGAAGCGGCCCGGGCCTTGACGCTGGAGGGCGCTGATCTCATTACCGTGAGTGCCAACTGGGAGGAGCAATACGGCGACCTGTGGATGGCCCACTTGCTCAGCCGGGCCGGCGAGAATGCCATTTTCATGGCCGGCGCCAACCGGGTTGGCGAGGAACCGACCATGCGTTTTCACGGTGACAGCCTGGTTGCCGGCCCCATGGGCGAAGTCTACACCCGTCTCGATGAGGCCATCGAAGGCTATGCTGTCGCCACGATTGACCTGGATCGCGTGCGGGACGTGCGTGAGGACCGACAACTCATTCAATACCGGGAGCCCAACGCTTACCGCGCGATCGTGAAGAAATACTGATTGCGGTCGCCGCTATCTCATCGAGCCATGCTTCCTGATTTTGTCAAAGGCGAGTGGCGTTCCGCCGAGTACATGACCGATTATCGCTCTGAACGCTTCAGCGACATGCTGGCGGAGCGGGCAACCTGGACTGAAAATGCCCCCGTGTCGCACCTGGAAGGCAGCGTTGTTGCTGCCCCGGGCTTTATTTGGTTCCGATTCTGGCTCCTGGAACGGCAGCAGATTGTCGAGAAATACTTCAATGCTGCCCGTCACTCTGTGGGTATGTATGTGCCGATCACCTTACCCTTCCGTCTATCCGATCAGGTGATGACCGCTGCCGATCTTAGTCTGGGCTTGTGGCTGACAGAAGATGGTCACATTACGGTTTTCAATGAGGCGGAATTCGATGCAGGGACCGCGGGCGGCGTGATTGACGCCGCCGCGGCCGCCCATGCCGAGCAGCGGATCCGTGAACTGACCATTGAGATCGGTCAAAATCTGTTTCCCCCGGCCATGGTACGTAACTTCACTCTCCAACCCGAAGCAGACACATGATTGCGATCCTGGACTACGGCGTCGGTAACTTGCGTAGCGTCTACAAAGCCTTTGAAGTAGTCGCAGCCCCTCTGGCCATCCCTGTTGACATCGTCGATCGCCCTACCGACTTAACGCGCTGGCGAGCCGTCGTGCTGCCGGGTCAGGGTGCGTTCGGCGACAGTGTCGACAACCTGCGCCGCCAGCAATTGGAGACACCGCTGCTCGATGCCGTGGCGGCGGGCCTGCCTCTGCTGGGCATCTGCGTCGGCATGCAACTCCTCTTCGACAGCAGTGAAGAAATGGGCGAGCATGAGGGCCTGCACCTGATTCCCGGTCGCGTGACCCGGTTTGCCGATCGCATGGCCGATCCGCGCCATGACGGCCATACCTTGCGTGTACCCCAAATCGGCTGGAATCAACTGCATCGACGACGGGATGACGCACTGCTGGCAGGCGTGCCGGATGGCGCCTATGCTTACTTCGCCCATAGCTATTACTGCGATGCCACCGAACCGTCTGCGGTACTGGCTGCCACGGATTATGGTATCGAGTATCCAAGCATCGTGCGTTACAAGAATGCCTGGGGCATCCAGCCCCATCCGGAGAAGAGTCATACCGTGGGCCTGCGAATTCTGGCGAATTTCATGCGCATGGTCACCGCCCAGGGAACCACCTCCGACGCAGCGAAACCGGCCGAAACTACCTAAATATTCAGGCAATCCCGTCAACGCAGTCTGATCCTGTCAACGCCGGCTGAGCTTGTCGAAGCCTAAATGCTTTGTTAACCGGAATTTTGCATATGCATTCTGTTCGCGTAACGGCCGCAGTGTGGCCAAACCACGAACAGAATGACAGAAATCAACCTAACGCGACACTAAGTCCGCCGGAGCCTGCGGCGACTACAAGCCTTGCACGCTGCTTGATCGTACCAGCTATCCGCACGCGTTGACCCAATCCGCACAATCCGCGGTCCATGTGAGTATCATCTATGGCTGACCTACGCTTAGAAATCCTCGGTTCAGGCGGCGCCTTTCGCACGCCTCGCCCAGGCTGCCGCTGTAATCTCTGTTCGGGCGCGCGTCGGCAGGGCATCCCCTGGGAACGAACCGGTCCCAGTGTGTTCGTCCACGGCCCCAATATTTTGATCGATACCCCCGAAGAGAGTGCAATTCAAGTAGACCGGGCCGGCATTACGGACATTGCCGCAGGCTTCTACAGCCACTGGCATCCCGACCATACGGCAGGCCGCCGCATGTACGAAACACGCAACTGGGACGTACGCGGTCTCCCGCCCAATAGTACGTGCACGCCGATTTATCTGCCGCCCCTGGTTGCGCGGGACTTCGAGCAGCAGCTTGGTCTCGCCGAAAACTTCCGCTATCTTCAAGAGCTTGGTCTGGTTGACATACAACACTTTGACGGCCCCTTGACCTTCGGCGGCTGGCGCGTGACTCCGCGCCTCCTGGCTGTGGGCTATGTCTACGCCTATCTTTTTGAAGAGATTGATGGCCCGCGCCGGGTCTTGGTGGCCATGGATGAACTGCATGAGTGGGAACCGGAGCCGGAATTACGCGGTCTGGATCTGCTCTATTTGCCCGCCGGCGTCTTTGAATACCATCCGCTGACTGGCGAGCGCCTGATCCCGGCTGCCCACCCGGTGCTCCAAGTCGAGGCAACCTACCGTCAGACGCTGGGGATGGTAGAACAGCTTGCCGCCCAGCGAATCGTTTTCAGTCACCTGGAAGAACCGTTTGGGCTGA
>CAYZLP010000887.1:0-2671 GCA_964478635.1 uncultured Caldilineaceae bacterium | reverse complement strand
GCCTGGCTGATCAACCGCCTCATCAACGTTTTCTTCTGGGAGATGCTCGTCGAGGGGACCACCGGACGGCCGGTTCCCCGGCTCGTCAAGGACATCGTGGCGGCCATCGTCTTCCTGGTGGCGATCACGGGCATCACGAGCTTCGTCTTCGGGCAGTCCGTGACGGGCATCTGGGCCGCGTCCGGCGTCGTCGGCATCGTGATCGGCTTCGCGCTGCGGTCGATGATCCTCGACGTCTTCAGCGGCATCGCGCTGAACGTGGACAACGCGTACCGCATCGGGGACTGGATCATGATCCACCAGCGGTCGCCCGAGGTGCACATCGTGGGTTGCATCACGGAGATCAACTGGCGCACGACGCGCCTCAAGACGACGAACAACAACCTGGTCATCGTCCCGAACAGCGTGATGGGCCAGTCGATCGTCACGAACTACATGGCGCCGACCCCGGTGAGCCGCCTGGAGCTCTACTTCACGCTCGACTTCGCGGTGCCCAGCGAGCGGGTCATCCGCGTCCTGGAGAGCGCGGTGAAGGCCGTCTGCACGCCCAAGGGCGTCCTCGAGGATCCGCGGCCGAAGGTGCGCGTGACGCGGGTGAACGACCTCGGCATCGAGTACCGGATCCGCTACTGGATCGTGCCGGCCGACATGTCGCCGAACAAGTCCCGGCACGTCGTGGTAACCAGCGTCCTCGAGCACCTCCAGCACGCCGGGCTCACGTTGGCGTACCCCAAGCGCGACGTCTTCCACACGGAGATGCCGCAGCGCCACCTGGACACGGCCTCGGTGGAGGACATGAAGCGCCTGCTCCAACGGACCGAGATCTTCCGCGACCTCGAGTCCGAGGACCTCGACCGTCTGGCCGGTGGCCTCGTCCGGCAGGAGTTCCGGCGCGGCGAGTCGCTGATCCGCAAGGGCGACGAGGGCGACTCCATGTTCGTCCTCGTCGAGGGCCTCGTGTACGTCTACGCGGACGTGAAGGGCGACGGCACCGAGGTGCGCGTGGCGCAGGTCGTCCCGGGACAGTTCTTCGGGGAGATGAGCCTTCTGACGGGCGAGCGCCGCAGCGCCACGGTTTCGGCCGCCACCGACGCGGTCGCCTACGAGATCACGAAGGACGTGATGACCGACATCTTCCGCGCGCGTCCCACCCTCGCGGAGACCATCAGCGCCGTGATCGCCGAGCGGAAGATCCGGAACGAGGAGGCCAGCCAGGCCGCCAGCCGGGCGGAGCTGGAGGACCAGACCCGCAGCGTGAGGAGCGAGATCCTCGGGCGCATCAAGTCGTTCTTCCGCGGGGTCTTCTGAGGGCAGGATCGGACCCGCCGAAGCAGGGCGCCCGCGAGCCACGTCAGGCAGCCGCGCCTTGCGCGCCGGTGCCGCCGGGCGGAGACTGGATCCAGGCGGCCAGGCCGCCCGACCCCATGGACGCAGCCCCGCCGCTCTCGGAGCTTGCGCGATACCTCTAGGAGACCCGGTATCGCTACGAGGGCGATCCCGCGGCCCCGGAACGGACCCTGCCCGACACGTGGCGCCGCGTGGCGAGGGCGGTCGCGTCCACGGAGGCGGACCCCGACGCATGGGCGGCGAGGTTCCAGCGTCTCCTCGGCGACTTCCGGTTCCTGCCGGGCGGCCGCATCCTGGCGGGCGCTGGCACGTCGCGGCGCGTCACGCTCTTCAACTGCTTCGTGATGGGAGCGATCGAGGACTCCATCGACGGCATCTTTGCGGCCCTGCGCGAGGGCGCGGTCACCATGCACGAGGGGGGCGGCGTCGGCTACGACTTCTCGACGCTCAGACCCCGCGGCACGCCCGCGCGGGCGACGGGGGGGCAGGCGTCGGGGCCGGTGTCGTTCCTCGGCGTCTGGGACGAGGTGTGCGCGACCGTGCTCTCGTCGGGCGTTCGCCGCGGAGCGATGATGGCGACCCTGCGCTGCGACCACCCGGACGTCGAGGCCTTCGTCGGCGCCAAGTCCGAGCCCGGCGTCCTGCCGCGGTTCAACCTCTCGGTGCTGGTCCAGGACGCGTTCCTCGAGGCCGTCCGCCGGGACGAGGTCTGGCCCCTCGTCTTCCCCGACGCGGCGCTCGAGCCCGACCCGCGCGCCGAGACGGTCCGGCGGACGTGGAGCGGTCGGACCACGCCCGAGCCGTGCCGGGTGCTGCGGCGCATCCCGGCCCGGGCGCTCTGGGAGACCTTGCTTCGGGCCGCTTACGCCACGGCCGAGCCCGGCGTCCTGTTCGTGGACCGGATCCAGCGCGAGAACAACCTGCGGTACGCCGAGCGGATCGACGCGACGAACCCCTGCGGCGAGGTGCCGCTTCCGGCCTACGGGGCGTGCAACCTCGGCTCGCTCGACCTGACCCGCTTCGTCCTCGACCCCTTCGGCCCGGATGCACGACTCGATCTCGAGGGCCTGGCCCGTGCGGCCCGGCTCGCCGTCCGTTTCCTCGACGACGTGATCGACGTGTCGCACTACCCGCTCGAGGCGCAGGCGGTGGAGGAGAAGGCGACGCGGCGCGTGGGGCTCGGCATCACGGGTCTAGCCGACGCGCTGGTCCTGCTCGGTCTCCCCTACGCGAGCGACGCCGGGCGCGCGGCCGCCGGCGACGCCATGCGGACGATCGCGCACGCGGCATATGGCGCGTCGGTGGACCTCGCGTCGGAGCGGGG
>CAYZLP010000886.1:0-2682 GCA_964478635.1 uncultured Caldilineaceae bacterium | reverse complement strand
TGGGTCGTCGTTTCGGCCAACTCGCCGATGCTCACAAACTCATACAGACCTAGGCTCTTCTCCATGACAGATGATTCTCCGTTTGATACGGGACATCGCCACGATAGCGGATGTACGGCAGCCCATGCGCGGCAACCCGCCTGTGGTCACGTCCAACATCACCGTGGCGAGATTGTAGCGGAAAAGTGATGTCGTGAAAATCTGCCTTTTCTGTTGATTTCCCCTGGTGCGTCCGCAGATCATCTTGCAACCCTGCATCTCACTATGAACTCACGCAAATTCGGAGAAACAAGTTTTTCCGGTCCCCTTTCAAAACCAGGCGTATTTTCCAAAAACAACCCTTACCGAGCCGGCGCAGGATGACATAGGCTATAATAGATGCCGTTTGAAAAAATCGACAATCGCATTGTAGCAGGCCACCTTGTTGACATATTTGAGCACGTCATGCCCTTCATCGGGAAAGGCGAGATAGCCGACCTCTTTGCCGGCCGCCCGCAGCTGATCGACCAGGTCACGCGACTCTTGCTCCACCACGCGCGGATCGTTGGCGCCCTGGATGACGAGCAGCGGACAGGCGAGGTTATGAAGATGGGTGCTGGGCGAACGTTCATGCAAGAAATCGGCATCCCGTTCGGGATGGCCTAGGGCAAGGTGGAAGTAAGGCTTCCATGTTTCGGGAATGCGGTCCAAAAAGGTAAAGAGGTTATACGGGCCGAACATATCGACTGCGGCCTTCCACAGTTCAGGATGGCGTCCCGCTTGGGTAAGCGTCATGTAGCCGCCGTAGGAGCGCCCCATGACCCCGGCCCGCGCCATGTCGAGCCGCGGATCGCCCCGCAGTTGTTCAAAGGCTGCCACGTGATCCAGCCGGTCCGCGCCGCCCCAGTCTCGGTCGATGTGCTTCATGTACTCCATGCCGTAGCCGCTGCTGCCCCGCACGTTGGGCACGAAGACGGCAAAGCCATTGAGCGTGAGAAACTGGATGATGGGCATGGAGAACCAGGTGAAGTCGGGACGCTCCTGGCTTTGAGGACCGCCGTGAATGTAGAAGATAACCGGATGCGGGCCGGCCAAGTCCAGTCCGGCGGCCGGCAAATAGAGCCTGGCCGAAATACGCAGGCCGTCGTGACTGATGAATGACGCGTCTTCGCCGGCCGCCAGCAGAGCGGGATCGATGCCCAAGATGCGCTCATTGGTCTGACGCTCGGCACGATCGCCGTCGATCACATAGAGTTGGGAGGGCGTAGTCGCCGTGGAAAAAGAGAGTGCGTAACGGTCACGCACGGCGTCATGATTCAGCGATTCGAGGACGCCCGCGGCCAGTTCGCCTTGTCCCACAAGCGTACGCGTCACGGTAAAACGCCGGGCCGCTTCATCCAGCGTACCGGCGTAGACCCAAGAGACGCCATCGATGTTATAGACGAGCAGATAGCGATCCGCGCCGCAAGCCTCAATTTTCTCCAACTCACCCACACCGCTGTGCTGTAAGCCGGTAGTCGCCACAGGCGCCACCGCTTCGGGCGTCTGCATGTCAAACAAGCCCAGGCCATAGCCGTCTTCGAAAAGTGACGTGATCAGGAGCAGGTTGCCCGCCCGGGTAAACTCGCCGTCGCGGAAGCCGGAAAGGGCCGGTTGCCCATGGGGCGTCCGCTCCTCCAGGGGAAGGCCCTGCAGGGGTTGACGGCTCGCTTGCCCCTGCCGCCACTCGAAGAGAACCACATCCCCGGCGGTATAGAAATCGGCCAGCACCACCTGATCGTATTCGGGGCTGACGGCCAGCGCGTAATTGCCGTGCTCGCTGCGTCCCAGATGGGTCAAATCGCCCGTAGTCAGGTCGGCCAGGTAGGCGTCGTAAACCGGCGCAGTGCGCTGGTCGACCGTGAGCACAGCCAGGTTGCGCGCCGGATCGACTTCGCTACAGGTCACTTGACAGCCGGCAAAGCGTTCCCCAAAGGCCGGCGTGGGTATGCCCCCGGTCACCGGGATGAACATGGCTTGGTAATTCTCGTCGCCGTCTTGATCGATCATGACGAGAATCTTGCCCAGCTCCGGCAGCACGGCGTAGGGTTCGCCGTTGAGGTGATGGGGATTTTGCAGCGCGATATGGGGCGGCAGCAGCGGCTCCGGTACGCTGCCGCCCACGTCCATGACGTAAAGGCTCAGCCGGCCCGACAGGTCGCTTATGAAGTAGATCCGTTCGCCGGCCAACCGGGGCTCCAGGAAGAGACGGGCAGCCAGCAAAGATTCAATCCGAAAGTGAGACATATGTGTGGATCTCCGTTGCGTCTTCGGTTTAGGCATTGCGCTCGGCGGGCAGGAAAAAGACGGCCGGAATGCTAAGCAGCGCCAGGACGCCGCTCCAGAAAAATGCCAGGGAAAGTCCCGAGCGGTCCGCCATGACGCCCACCGCGGCGATGGCCGCCGCGCGGATAAGAAAGTTGAGAAACATAAAGATGCCGTTGGCCGACGCCCGGTTGTCGGGAAACTGATCCTGGACGATGGCCAACAGCACCGGCGTGGGTGAAATGGCAGTCAATCCCAGACCGATGAGCGCAGGCACGATGAGCCACGCCGGGCCGAAGAGAAAGACGGCCAGCAGGAGCGGCGCGGCCGCGAGAACGATAAAAAGCATGGGTCCCCGGCCGATGCGGTCACTCACCGTGCCGGTCATGAGCGCGCCGA
>CAYZLP010000885.1:0-2686 GCA_964478635.1 uncultured Caldilineaceae bacterium | reverse complement strand
TCGCGCAGGGTTTTCAAGTCCTGCACCTTGCGCAACACCTCGCGGATACCGACCAGATCGCGGGGCAGGGCGATGTTGCCCTGGGCGACACGATTGGTCCAGCGCTCCAGGTCGCCCAGGCCGCGCAAGACGTCGCGCAGCTCCATGCGTAGCACCGTATCATCGAAAAAGGCCTGAACCGCGTCCTGACGTTCCCGAATCGCGTCCGGGTCCAGAAGCGGCTGGCTGAGCCAGCGCCGCAAAAGCCGGCCGCCCATGGGTGTCAACGTGTCGTCCAGTACATCCAGCAAGCTGCCCTTGGTCTCACCGCTGCGGATGGTAGCCGTAAGTTCCAAATTCCGCCGGGTTGACTCGTCGAGGGTCATGAACTCACCCGTCGAGTAGCTCTGAATCTGGGTGAGCTGGGTAAGGGCGGCCGGCTGCATCTCCTTGAGATAAGCCAAGAGCGCGGCAGCCGCGCGCACCGCTTCTGTCCGCCCCTGCAGGCCAAAGCCGTCCAGGCTCGTCACGCGGAAGTGGCGCTTGAGCGTTTCCCGCGCGGTGTCGGGTTCCGTCTGCCAAGCTTCGACGGTTGATAGCAGCGGGTTAAGGGTTGCGATCAATCCGTGAAGGCTCGACTCGTGCGGCTGCCAGTCCACATGAATCAACTCTGCGGGCTGGAGGCGGCTGATCTCTTCGCCGACCCGGCGCTCCGCTTCGCTGCTGCTGCCGCCTTCGATCTGCGTGACGGCCAGTTCGCCCGTGGTGATGTCGCAGTAGGCGACGCCGGCCGACGTGCCCCGGGCGTTGACGCTGACGGCCATGAGGTAGTTGTTGCGCCGCTCGTCCAGCAGGCCCGGCTCCGTCACGGTTCCCCGGCTGACGACGCGCAGCACCTCGCGTTCGACCAGTCCTTGTCCCGGCTCGCTGACCTGCTCGGCGATGGCAACCTTGTAGCCGGCCTCGACCAGGCGGGCGATGTAGCCATCCACACTGTGGTAGGGTACGCCGGCCAGAGGCACGCGCTGGTCATTGCCGACCGGCCGACTCGTCAGCACCACATCACAGACCCGGGCAACGACCTTGGCGTCGTCGTCGAAAGTCTCGTAAAAGTCGCCCAGCCGGAAGAAGAGAATACAGTCCGGATGCTGGCTCTTCAGCGCCAGGTACTGGCGGCGCATGGGGGTCGTCATGACCTACTGACCTTTCCACTCCGGCTTGCGCTTTTCGGCAAAAGAGCGCATGCCCTCTTTTTGATCTTCAGTGCTGAAGAGGAAGTAGAAGAGGGTCTTTTCAGCCTCCAGGCCTTCTTGCAGGGTCAGGTCATAAGCCTTGTTGACCGCAGCTTTGGCCATCTGTACACCCAAAGGTGCGCGTTGGGCGATCTGGGCGGCCAGCTCGACCGCCTCGGCCACCACCCGCTCCACAGGAACGACGCGGCTGACCAGACCGGCCTGCAGGGCTTCTTGGGCCGTGAGGCGCCGGTCATTGAGAATGACCTCCATGGCGAGGGATTTGCCCACGGCATGGGTCAAACGCTGGGTGCCGCCCGCCCCGGGAATGACGCCGATGTTGATTTCCGGCTGGCCGAATTTGGCGTTTTCGGCCGCAATCATAATGTCGCACATCATGGCCAGCTCATTGCCGCCGCCCAGACAGTGGCCGCTCACGGCGGCGATGAGGGGTTTCTTGACGGCGCGCAGACGATTCCAGCTTTCGATCATGCCGCCGCGCATCATCTCGACGGCGCCGGCATCTGCCATTTCCTTGATGTCCGCGCCGGCGGAGAAGAACTTCTCACTGCCCGTCATCACGATCGCGCCCACGGCCGGATCGGCGTCGAAGCCGCTCGCAGCCCGGACCACCTCATCCATCAGGCGGCGGCTCAGTGCGTTGAGCGCGTCGGGGCGGTTGAGGCGAATCAGACCGACGCCGGGGGCAGGCGTTTCCACGAGAATATCTTGATAGTCCGTCATATGGGAACTCCCAAACAAAAGGTGTGTGATTGATGAGCGCAGTAAATCTGAGGACAGGGATATTATGAGCCAGCCGGCGGCAAACGCCCAAACCCGCTTCGCGCGGTCACGGCCAGCCCGCCTCACACCGTCCGCATGAGCCCCTGGAGGAGGCTGGCCCGGCCCAGCAAACCGAGCAGCCGGCCTTCACTATCGACCACAGGCAGTCGCTTGAAGCCATACCAAATCATCAGGTCCAGGGCTTCGTAGAGCGGCGTGGTCTCTTCGATGGTGGTTACGGGCATGGACATGAGATCGGCGGCCGTGTCGCTGTTTTCGGGCAAGATCACCCGCGCGGCCGCCTCGCCAACAATCGCCCCGCGCAGGCGGGCGATGACGCCGGGATGTTCGCCGTGCTGGCTGCGTTCCAGAATATCACCATCGGTGATGATGCCGAGAATCCGGCGCGCGTCATCGATCACGACAACGCGCCGCTGGTGGGATCGCTCCAGCGCCTCCAATATTTCCTCCAGCCCGGCCCCGGCGGTGACGGTGGGCACATCAGTCTGCATCAGTTCACGCATGGTCGTACCGGTCATCGCTTCCTGGGTGGGCGCTGCAGCAGGCCGGTTGTATTCAACCAGACGCAGCACATCGATGCGCGTGACCAACCCGACAAGGCGGCCCTCTTCATCGACCACGGGCAGACGCTTGTGATGCTGATCCAGCATGCATTGGGCCGCCTTGCGGAT
>CAYZLP010000884.1:0-2689 GCA_964478635.1 uncultured Caldilineaceae bacterium | reverse complement strand
CCGGATGAGGCCGAATTTTTCCGGACGAGCATGCGCGGCAGCTTCGAGGGCATCGGCGCGCGGGTTCAGTGGGATGAAGATCTCAACACGCTCGTGATCGTCGAACCCTTCGAGAATCAACCGGCCTGGAACGCCGGCGTGCGGCGAGATGACGCCGTGTTGGCCGTCGACGGTGAGAGCATCGTGGGCACAGATCTCAACTCGGCAGTCTCCAAGATCCGTGGCCCCAAAGGCAGCACTGTCGTGCTGACCATTCTGCGCGAAGGTGAAACGGAGCCCTTCGACCTGGAAATCGTGCGCGATCGCATCGAAACGCCGACCATCGCCACCGACAGTTTGGGCGAAAATGGGGATATCGCCTACGTGCGCCTCAACACTTTCAATGAAAATGCGGGACAGCTCGTCCGCCAAGCCGTTGAAGACGCAGTGGCCCGAGAGGCGTCGGCGCTCATTCTCGATCTTCGGGGCAATACCGGCGGCCTCCTGCGCGAAGCCGTCCGCGTTTCGAGCATCTTTCTCGGCAGCAACGACACCGTCCTCATTGAGCGCTTCAGCGACGGCGAGGAAGAAACCTACGAGACGGAAGGGCGAGCCGTTGCGCAAGAACTGCCCATGGTCGTCCTGGTCAACGGCGGCAGCGCCAGCGCAAGTGAGATCGTCGCCGGGGCGCTGCAGGATGCGGACCGGGCCGAACTGATCGGCACGACCACCTTTGGCAAGGGTAGCGTGCAGCTCCCCCACACGCTGAGCGATGGCTCCATTATGCGCGTCACCATTGCGCGTTGGTATACGCCCGAAGATCGTTCGATCGACGGCACCGGCCTTGAACCGGACATGGTTGTGGAGATCAGCGACGAAGAGTTTGAGGCGGGCGAAGATCCACAACTCGATGCCGCGCTGGAACACCTTCAGATGATGCTGGCTGAGACGACGGCGGATAATCAATAAGATACTTATGGCCAAGAAAAAGAAGCAGTCCGATAATCAACCCCGCGGCCCCCGCGTCGTCGCCACAAATCGCAAGGCGCGACACGAGTACTTCATCGAAGAGAGCTTCGATGCGGGCATTGCGCTGACCGGGACCGAAATCAAGTCGGTGCGGGAGGGCAAAGTTAGCCTGCGCGACGGATTTGTCCTGGTGCGCGACGGCGAAGCCTGGCTCATGAACGTGCACATTGCGCCCTACGAGCAGGGCAATCGCTACAACCACGATGAGACGCGCAAACGCAAGCTGCTCCTCCACAAGCGGGAAATCGAGCGGCTTCACGCCCAGGCAACCCAGCGCAACTGGACGATTGTGCCGCTGAAGATGTACATCAACGCCAAGGGATTGGCCAAGGTCGAGATCGCATTGGTCCAGGGCAAGAAGCTTTACGACAAACGCAACACCATCGCCAAGCGCGACGCCGATCGGGAAGTACGGCGCGCGCTCAAGCAGGCTTACTGATCGTCCCATGGCGTGCCAGCCGGACTCGTCTATCCAACAGCTGCGGGATCTCGCCGGTCAAGCGGAAGCTCAGGCCAGGCTGGCCCTTTCCCTGCTCTCGCCGCGCCAGCCGCGTGATGTACTCATGGCTGCGCTGGATGCACTACGCAAGCACCCTCTGGCAGAGGCCCGTGAGCCGCTGCTGGCACTTTATAACCATATCACCGCAGCGCCGGAAAAGCGGGATCCGGCAGGATACCTGCGCCGCCCGCTCCTGGATGCCCTGCGCCCCGTCGCGACGCCTGCCGATCTGGCGCTGCTCCTCGCCGCCGTTACAACGTACGAGCGCTATCCGCCCGACTTTCAGGAGGAGGCGGGCCTGGTGCGCGCCGCGGGTCTGATTGCCCTGGGCGAGGTGGATGAACAGCTGGCCCGGTATCACGCCGTCCGACTGCTGGCCGATCTGCCCCACACGGATTTGATGTCTGGTGAGCCGGCCGTAAGCGCCGCCAATATGCTGAATGCGCACGGGGATGCGGAACCGCTCTACTTGTATGCCATGTTGCCCGACGGCGCACGCGTCGGCGAGGTGACGGCTGCGTGCCTGCGCGGCCTGGTCGGTGTGCCGGCGTCGCTCCTGCCGCCGTTGCTTGCCCATTACGCCGACGTGACCGATCCGGTTGTCCTCATCGGGCTCTTCGATCTGCTCCTGGGGCATGAGGAGGGTGTGCAGGGTGAGGAATTCATTGCCCGGTTCTTGGCCCAAACCGATGCGGTCGACATGTATCACTATCTGGCCACGACGTTGGTAGCATCCGGTCGACCTGCGCTCATTGCCCTTTTGCTTGAAGCCGTACGCTGGGAAACGGATCTACGAAAACGCGAAGCCGCGCGCGAAGCCCTGCTCCTGCGCGCGGATGATCCGGAAATCGCCGAGGTTGTGGCCCGACTGGCCCCAGCATAGCGTTTTGCCGGTTTAGCATGACAAATTTGCTTACTGCGCTACGGCCATTTTCAGGCGCAGGAGTGAGACGCTGACGGGACTGCTGCTAGAGAGAAGGACTACTCTGGCAGCGTCAAGGCCCTCACCTTTACCGATCCCGTCAGCGTCTCACTCCTGCGCCTGAATAGGAGCAGCTACACGGCGCCAGAAAGAGCGTTGCCAATTATGACGGAAAAAGAAGTCACAAAGTTACGCGCCTGGATTATGGCGGCCCGTCCGAAGACTTTGCCGGCTGCCTTTGGCCCGGTTCTCGTTGGGTC
>CAYZLP010000883.1:0-2690 GCA_964478635.1 uncultured Caldilineaceae bacterium | reverse complement strand
AACGCTGGCGGGAGCGCGCCGTAGCGGACGCGGTCGCCCGCTTTCCCGAGCGCTACGCACAGTTCACCACCATGTCTGGCCTGCCCATTGAGCGCCTTTATTCTCCTGCCGATCTGGCGGATGCCGATTATCTGCGCGATCAGGGCCTGCCCGGCGAATATCCCTATACGCGGGGCATCCACGCCACGGGCCACCGCGGCCGCCTTTGGACGATGCGCATGTTTGCCGGTTTCGGCACGGCCGAGGAGACGAATGCCCGTTTCAAGTACCTGCTCCAACAGGGACAAACCGGGCTTTCCATTGCCTTCGACATGCCCACCCTCTACGGCTACGATACGGACGCGCCTGAAGCCGAGGGCGAGTTCGGCCTCTGCGGCGTTGCCGTCTCCAATCTGCGAGATATGGAGGTTCTCCTCGACGGCCTGCCCCTGGCGGACATCACCACGTCCATGACCATCAACAGTCCCGCGGCCATCATATGGGCCATGTACATCGCCGCGGCCGAGAAGCGGGGCATTGCCCGCAAGCGCCTGGGCGGCACGCTTCAGAACGACATTCTCAAGGAATATATCGCCCAAAAGGAATTCATCTTCCCGCCCCGGCCCTCCATGCGCTTGGTAACCGATACGATTGAGTTTGGCGCCAAGGAGATGCCGTACTGGAATCCCGTCTCCGTCTCCGGCTATCACATCCGCGAGGCGGGAGCGACGGCCGTTCAGGAACTGGCCTTTACCCTGGCCGACGGTCTGGAGTACGTGCGCTGGGCCCTGGACCGTGGACTTGACATCGATGAATTTGCGCCCCGCATCTCCTTTTTCTTCAACGCCCACAACGATTTCTTCGAGGAAATTGCCAAGTACCGGGCAGCCCGACGCATCTGGGCGACGGAGCTGCGCGAGACCTTCGGGGCGAAAAACCCCCGCTCATGGCTCATGCGCTTCCACAGCCAGACGGCCGGCGTCAGTCTCACTGCGCAGCAGCCGATCAACAATGTGGCCCGGGTCGCCATCCAGGCCCTGGCCGCCGTCCTCGGCGGCGCCCAATCGCTCCACACGAACTCGCTGGACGAGGCCATGGCGCTGCCTTCGGAAGAAGCCGTGACCGTGGCCCTGCGCACCCAGCAGATTATCGCCCATGAGAGCGGGGTCACCAATACGGTCGATCCGCTCGGCGGTTCCTATTTCGTGGAGGCGCTGACGGACGAAGTTGAGCGGCAAGCCCGGGACTACTTTCGCCAGATCGACGAGCGGGGCGGCCTGCTGCCCGCCCTGGAGGAAGGCTTCTTCCAGCGGGAGATCACCGAAGCGGCCGTACGCTTCCAGCGGGAGGTCGAGGCCAAGCGTCGGATCATCGTGGGCGTCAATGACTACGTGAGCGGTGAGCAGAGCCCCATCCCCATTCTCGAGATGGATGTGGAAGGCTATCGCCGCCAGCTCCAACGCCTGGAAGAAGTGCGGCGCACGCGCGACAACCGGGCCGTCCGCGCGCGCCTGGCCGAACTCAAGCAGGCCGCGCAGCGCGAGGATGCCAATCTCATGCCGCCCCTCCTGGAGGCCGTCAACGAGTATGCCACCCTTCAGGAGATGATGGACGTCTTCCGTGAAGTCTGGGGAGAGTACGAGGAGCCGGTCATTCTATAAAACAGGTAGAACGTGGAACGTCCGATTTGATTCTGCTCGAGCTTGCAGAAAGCAATCCGGACGCCTGCCACCCAATTCAAATTCTAACAGCCCAATGAACGAGTGACGACAATGGAGACGGAACTTGCCTTCTGGTTGGTGGATGAGCCGGGATTATTGGATGAATTGCGGCAGCACTATTATGCTTCCCTGACCGGTCCGGTGGAGCCTTGGTTGGAGGAGCAGACCCACCGGGCCTCCTATTTTGCCATCCGGCACGGAGCCGAAATGGTCGGGTATGCCTGTATCGACTGCAAAGATCGGCTTCTTCAATTCTATCTGGACGATGCGTTTGCGCCTCAAGCCCAGTCTCTTTTCCTCAAGCTCATCGACGAAAGATTCATGCGCAGGGCGTATGTGAGCACGCGCGATCCCTTTGTGCTTTCGCTCTGCATGGACTGTCAGACGGGCACGGCGTGTCAGGCCTATCTCTTCGTTGATCGCGCTATGGTCGACTGTCCCATAAGGGAGATCGAGGAACCTGTCTTCCGGCCGGCCGTCCCCGCAGACCTGGCCGCAGTGACCGCAGTCTGCGATGATTTCTTCATGCCGACCGAGGCCAATATCGATCGGGGCAAGCTCTTCCTTCTCTATGGAGGAGGCGCCCTGTTGAGCGTCGGGCTCATCGAGACCGCTGACTGCTATCCGCCGACGACGGCCTCCATCGGCATGTTCACGAATGCAGATTTCCGGCAGCGGGGCGCGGGTGCGCACATGATCATGCGTCTCAAGGAACGCTGCTATGCCACGGGCTACACGCCGATTGCCGGCTGCTGGTACTACAACGAAGCATCCAAGCGGACGCTGGAGCGGGCCGGCATGGTGACCAAGGATCGAATGCTCGACATACGTTTCACATCGACCTAGGGTTTTGTCCCAAGATCGGCGGCAGGTCCATCCTGCTGCATTGCTGATAGTCGTTGTGCAACTGACGCAGGCTGAGCCTGTCGAAGTCAGCGTCAGTTGCACAACGACTATCATTTATGATCCTGTGGTTGGAGGATCGCGTTC
>CAYZLP010000882.1:0-2696 GCA_964478635.1 uncultured Caldilineaceae bacterium | reverse complement strand
CTGTCATAACAGGAAGGTATAAAATGAAAGTTGCCAAAGTCGTAAAAACATTATTCCCGGCCAAAGAAATTGTTGAAGCGCATTGTGATGGCCCTTGCGGCGTTTACGATCCCGCGTCAGCGCGCATCGCTGCCGAGGCTGCCTTGTCGATGACGAAGAAGCTTCTGGCCTTAAGCCACCCCGATCACAGTGATGAGCAGGCTGTTGCCGAATATCACAATACGTCGGGCCGGTATATTGCCATCAAAGAAGAACAGGCACACCTGGCAAAGACGGAAGTGCTTGTTTTATGGACCGATTACTTCAAGCCGGTGCACCTGGAAAAATATCCTGATCTGCATGCTCTTGTTTGGGAAACGACAAAACTGTGCTCAACTGTCAAGCAGCATGTTGATCTAGATGCGGCCAATCAACTGATGGCCAACATCGAGAAGATCCACAATATCTTCTGGGAGACCAAGGGGCGCGACGTCGCCTGGTATGTAGCCAGCTAACTTGGTGAGGCGAGCGTCATGCTTGCTGAGCCGTTACCCGACAGCAACGCTGTTGAAATATTGCTTTGGATTTTGAGGCTCCGGCGGCGCGTGCGCGTTTCCGGAGCCTCGATGATTCCTACGTTAGCCGCGGATGATGAGGTGCTTGTCGATACGCGCGCCTATGTGCATAGAACTCCGGATCCCGGGGAGGTTGTGGTGGCCCGCAGGCCAGATCGGCAGGAAATTGTCCTGATTAAGCGCGTCGCCGGGGTGCAGCCTGACGGCCGTATCCTGCTCCGAGGGGATAATCCTACCGCCAGCACCGACAGCCTTGACTTTGGCCCCGTGGCCCTTGAGCACCTGGTCGGCAAAGTAACCAGCCGCTTTGCCTAAGCGGATCGCCGGCGATTAGAGCTGGTCCCGGCTGGACAAATAGATGCCGGCCAGAATTATGACACTTCCCAACACCACCAATGGGCCTGGAAATTCCCTGAAAATGATCATGGCCAGGATGGTGGCGCCGACCGGCTCGCTGATAGCCACAATTGCCACATAGGCCGCCGGTAAAAAGCTGAGCGCCCAATTGAGCGATGAATGGCCGATCAGTTGGGGAAATATGGCAATCACCAAAAAGAGGGCCAGCACTTCCGGCGGGTAACCAAAGATCACCGTACCGCTTAGCAGATTGAAGAGAAGCAGCGTCAGTCCGGCCATCCCATAGACGATGGTCGTATAGCTGAGTAAAGAGAGATGCGGTCGTAATCGACGGCCGATAAGCAAGTATCCGGCGGCGGTTATGCCTCCTGTCAGCGCCAGGGCATTGCCCAATAAAGGATTACTGCCCTGACTGGACTCGGAAAGAGCGCTTAAGCTGATGATGATGGTTCCGATCAATGCCAGGAATATCCCCTGTTTCACCCCTCGCGATATAGATTCCTTGAGAACGATAGGAGAAGCGAGGGCGACCCAGATGGGCACCGTAGCTACCAGGACGGTAGAGCTAATAATCGAGGTCAGGGCCAGCGAACTGATCCAGGTGGCAAAGTGAATGCCCAGCAGCAGCCCCGAAAGCATTGCCAGCAGCCAACTGGGGCCAGGCAGAGCCCTAATTTCCTCTCGTTTTCCCAAGGCAGTAAAAGGGAAAACAATTAACGCCGAGAGCATCGTGCGCCAGAAGGCGATGGCCAATGAGGCGGCCCCTTCACCTTGCGCCATGCGGATCAAAATTGAACCTGAAGAGATAGCCAGGATGCCCACACCCAGGACAAGGTACTGCAATCTTGGCGACGGCGCCTCACTGGTTTGGCTGCTCATAAACCAACCTCTCTGTTGTGGAATGATTTTTTACGACTCCGGTGCAATATTTTAATGCTGCGTCACCGGAAGCCTGCTTTTTTACTGTACTATTTCCAGCAAACTGTCTATAATGGTATCGGATTTGGTGACATTAGCATCTAAAGGTCACGGGCAATTCTTATGGTCAGGGTGTGTGTGCCCCATATTTCCCCTGTTGTGACCCGGGATGCATAAATTAATGAGATAAAGGAGTAACCTTATGACCCATATCGTTACCAGACTATGTTTACGTGACACAGCCTGCGTAGAAGTTTGCCCGGTTGAGTGCATGGTCTTAGGCCAGCCCGAAGAAGAATGGCCCTGGCTTTACATCGATCCTGATACCTGCATTGACTGCGGTGCCTGCGTGCCGGAATGCCCCTACGAAGCGATATTCCCTGAAGAGGAAGTGCCCTTTGATTATGAAGCACCGGCCGGAGTATGGATTGCCAATACAAAGGAACTGCTGCCCGATGGCGCGCCTTTCGAAGGTGAAATCGATGGGCATCAGGTAAAATTATTAAACGCCAAGCAGTTGGCAGGCGGTGAGGTCTTCGACCTGACCGAAGATATTCCACCGAACTACGACTTCTTCTCTGAAGGTCCCGGGTACGACGCATTGGATTGAGGTTAAGGCCTCTTTATCGGTGCGGCCTCGTTCCAATCCTGGGATGTGGTCCCGGTAACATAAATCAATCCGGCTAACCATTCCACAGGAGTGGTTAGCCGGATTTGCTTTTTAGTAAAGTTTAAGCCGGCTTTGCCGGTCCCATAGAGGAAAAAATGACTGACTATCGTATCGAAAAAGATTCTTTAGGTGAGGTTCAGGTTCCGGCCGATGCTTATTGGGGGGCGCAAACCCAACGAGCCATTCTCAATTTCCCC
>CAYZLP010000881.1:0-2699 GCA_964478635.1 uncultured Caldilineaceae bacterium | reverse complement strand
GCACATACCTACGAGCGGGTGGATATGGCGGGTACTTTTCATACGGATTGGGAACAGGATATTTAACAATCGTCAATCGTCAATCGTCAATCGTCAATCGTCAATCGTCAATCGTCAATTGTCAATTGACAATCGTCAATGACGGTATCTGCGTGGATAACTATGAGTGATTCTATTCGGAAATCCGTTTGGCTTCTTCTGCTGATTGTAGCGCTGTTGGCGGGGGGGTGTGGCAGTCAGACGTTCAACGGCACCCAATACGACCCGCCCCGGCCGGCGCCTGAATTGGCCGGAACGAATTGGGATGGCAGCGATTTTGCCGTCGAGGACCTGAAAGGCACGGTTGCCCTCGTCTTCTTCGGCTACACCTTCTGCCCTGATATCTGCCCCATGTCTCTGGCCAACATGCGCCAGGTCTATGATGCGCTGCCCGATGGGCAAGAGGATATCTCGGTCGTCTTTGTCTCGGTGGATCCGGAACGGGACACGCCCGATCGTCTGGCGCAGTACATTCCGGCCTTTGATGAGGACTTCTACGGTATTTACGTGCCCGAACCCGCGCTGGCCGCGGTGAAGCAAGGATATGGCGTATACGCAGAGAAGAATTTCCCGGACGCCGACGAAAGCAGTATCGATTACCTGGTCGATCATACCGGCTGGATCTACGTGATCGACAAGAAAGGGAATCTACGCCTTGCCTTTTCCCATACCGCTCCTGTGGAAGAGATCGTGCCGGATGTGGAACAATTGCTCAAGGAACGGGGTTAGTTTTCTAGCCGGCGTTTATGCCCCCGGCGATCGGTGTGTGATATACTCGTGACGCGCCGGCATGGGATGGCTGGGTCCATCTTGCGGCATCCATCTTGCGGCCGCACGCAACCAGCGGCCTTTCACAGCTTATTGCTGTCAGTAAACCTGTTACGTGGAAAATTTCTTGCAACGCTTTCTACCCCCCTCAACCACTGCCGGTGACTCGATCCGTTTCATAGTGCGCTCCGTCGGCGTAGGCTTAATCGTGCTCATGGCCCTGGCCATGGCGCGTCCCGTCCTGGCCGGCTGGGTGCCCGCCTATGTGACCGCGAGCGGACGGCCGGATGGTGTGTTGCTGGCCTGGGGAACGATTAGCGAATACAATCTTTCGGGATTCGAGATTCTCTGCAAGCTCGAAAGCGAGCCGGAGGATGCATTCCATCCTATCGGCTCTCGGCCCGCCGTTGGTTCGCTCGACGCAGGGGCGGATTACCAGTTTTTGGTCAATAGTGGACTTGAGCCGGGCTTGACCTATTGTTTTCGCATCCGGGGAATCGTTTTCGAGAATATCGAAGAACCGCATGAATACGTCGATCTCTGCGGCTACGGCATCAATATTAATCCCCCGGGTGCAGCGGAAGCGCCCGTAGGCACTCCTTCCGGCAGCGTCGAAGTCTTGAGCACGGCGGTATTCACTACCACGCCGCCACCGGTTCAGCCCATCGGCGGCACCCCCACACCGATCACCATTAACCCGGCCGTTTCAACCGGTACAGTCACCGCGCCGGCCACGGTTATCGGTGCTGCGCCCACTTTGACGCCCTCGCCGACCGTTACGCCCTTGCCTTCGCCGACGCCGACGCAAGTGGGTGAGTCGCCCCTCCAGACTGGGAGCGATGCCACGACGTCCCCGCTGGGGACGCCGACCCAGAATCCGCAAAGCGATGCGGCCACTTCCCCACTCGCCAATCAAGATTCCACGGCAGGTGACACCGGCGAATCGCCACTTCTGACTGCGGCTCAGCAACAGAATAGAAACGTCCAGTCGCCGCTGCAATCACCGTCGCCCACCCCGACCTGGACGCCCATGGCGACCGCTACGTTCCCGCCGTCCACGGGTCAAGTGAACACGGCTGTGGAGAGTCCTGTCGGTGGCGGCGTTGCCCAAAGCGATGATGCCAACCCCGCCTATATCGTGGTGACGGCCACGCCGACGGCCCCCGAGACGACGCCTGACGCGACTTTTACGCCCCTGCCCACCGCGACGCCGCTGCCCGATAGCCGCCTTCTGGCCACTGCGGCCGATCCGACTGTAGAAAACCTGATCCTTATGACGCTCTGCTTCATCTTCCTGGGCGCAGGCGGTATCGGCGCATTGGGGCTCACCACGACGGTGCTTTACATCCGATCGCGCAACGATCGCTCACGCTAGTCCTCGACAACCCCATGCGTACATTCATCGCCATCGAGCTTGACGGTTCACTGGCAACCTTCGTCGCTGACACTCAGGCCATGCTGCAGCGGACTTTATCGCCGGCAAGCAATCGCCTGGTGCGCTGGACGCATCCTGAAAAGGCGCACCTAACCCTGCGTTTTCTGGGCGAAACCGACGAAGATGCGCGCCGGCAAATCGCAGCGGAATTGGCGCGCGTTGCGGCCGATCACGATGCCCTGCGGTTGGGTCTGAACAAGCTCGGCTGCTTTCCCAAACCCCAGCAGCCCAGCGTGCTCTGGCTCGGTTTTACGGGTGATCTGGCGGTGCTGCAGGCGCTCCAATCTGCTGTCGAGACGGTTGCACGCAGCGCAGGCTTTGCCGCCGAGAAACGGGCCTTCAAGCCGCACTTGACCATTGGCCGGGTGCAGCGCAACGCTGCGTCCGCTCCCCGCCGGCGGCTTGGGGAAGAATTCGCGCGCATTGCCGCCATGCAGGAAGTGGTTTCACCGCCGGT
>CAYZLP010000880.1:0-2702 GCA_964478635.1 uncultured Caldilineaceae bacterium | reverse complement strand
AATCGTCGCGGCCAGGGGAGAGAAGACCGCCCCCGTGCCCCAGGAAAAGATTGTCGGCAAGCGCAAGCTCGTGCCCCTGGACCATTCGTGGATCTACTCCGCGCGGGATATTGGGGTCAGTTTGGGGGATGAGTGAAGGGGGTGACCCTGGGTCTGCAAAACACTCGATTGTCTTCTTTGTGTAGCCAAATTACGATCTTACATCACCAATGCCGCCGGCCGATTGGTCGCTGCGGGCCGCTGGTAGAGTCCCTTGTAGGCGATCACGGCGATCGCCACGTAGGCCAGCGTCTTGGGAATCATGAGCATGCCGACCAGGGGTGCGCGCTGGACGAAGAGAACCACGGGCAGGTAGCAGGCGTAAGAGACCAGAATCATGATGCCGATCCACTGAAAGACCCGGTCCTGGGCCTTGCGGGCATCCCGGAGCATGAGGTAGGTCACGCCCAGGCCCAGCACGGTCAGGGGCGCGTTGCGGATGAGCGACCAGGGTTGGGGCGGCACGACGTTGCCCCACTCGTTGGCGGGAAAGAGCATGAGCACAAAGCGCAACCCGGCCATGGCCAAGAGCAGATACTCGAAGCCGCCATACCGCTGGCCGAAGCGGACGCGCCAGGCATCGAGCATCAGCACATAGAAGAGCGTTACGGTGATCGCCGTAGCCAGCGCGCCCAGCCCGACCAGACTGATGGGCACGCCCAGGACTACGGGCGTCGCCTCAAGACCACCCATTGCATAGGCCAAGACGCGAAAGCCCACATGCCCCGTGTCGCCGGCTGCCAGCAGCAAGAATGCCCAGGCGATTCGATCCGCGACCGGCCGGTCTAAGGGCGCCACCCGGTCGCGCTGGAGAAACATGAGCGCGACAATCCAGTAGATGGCAACGAGATAGGCAATGTTGAAGCCAATCTCCACCCACATTCGCATGCTGTCCGACATCGATCCGCTCCTATCTGGTGATGGATTGCGCTTCCCATTTTCGCACAGGAGGGGATGGGTCGATAGGGTTATCTGTCTGCAATGTGGCGGGTAGATTGTCCCAATGAAATGTCTTCATCAGCAGCGTGGCGTGACCAGTGTTCTCTGTCCGGCGTGGCCGACACCAATAGCGCCGCTTCGCCCGACAGATGATCGGAATGCGCCCACTCGATCAGGCGACCACCCCCGGTTTGACCCGCCGGAAGTTCCAGTGTCGAGACTGAGCAATTGTGATTCTGGTTTGCCAGCAACGTCTGCATGTCGACATTGGCACATATGTCACGAATGGTGAGGGTGAAGATTCCGCCGTGGCCAACGATGATTATGTTACGCCGTGCGGGCTCGGCTGCGATGGACGCAAGCCCTTGCCGCATGCGCGCCAGGAGAGAATGGTAATCCTCCCCCTCCGGAAAGCGGCGCCCGGCGTCGCCGTCCAGCCATGCGCCCAGAATGCCGTTGTGCAGTTCCCAAGTGGCCGGGCTGGGCGGCTCCAGCTCCAGTCTGCCCACGTTTATTTCGCGAAACGACTCTTCTTCTTCAACCGGTAGCTGCAGGGTGGTCCCGATAATTTCGGCCGTCTGCCTGGCCCTGCGCAGAGGCGAGGAGTAGATGGCGTCGATTGGACGCGTCTGAAAAAACTGGGCTGTCTGTCGAGCTTGCAGGATGCCCTTTTCGGTCAGCGGATAGTCGACCACCCGATGGGAAAATTCTTTGGTCAAATTTGCCGGATTCTCGCCATGACGTACGAGGTAGATGGTAATGAGGGGCGATGGGGTGTCATACATTGACATAAACCTGATGTGAATGAAAGATTGGAGCGTAGGTTGGGACGCGAAAAGAGCCACCTCCGTTTTCTGGAGGTGGCTCGCCCATGCGTCTTAGGCGGCTCATGCAGCCGCCGGCTGCTGGGCATTCTTGCGCTTCATATAGGATTTTGCAATGTCCACGCTGACGGCTGCATCGCGGCCGTAGGCATCCGCACCGACCTCGCGGGCAAAGTTTTCCGTCACCGGTGCGCCGCCGACCATGACGTAGATGTCGTCACGTATGCCTTCTTCGCCCAATGCATCGACAACTACCTTCATGTAGGGCATGGTGGTTGTCAGCAGGGCGCTCATGCCCAGGATGTCCGGCTCATGTTCCCGGATCGCAGCAATAAAGGTGTCGGCGTCTACGTTGATGCCCAGATTGATCACCTCGAAGCCGGCGCCTTCCATCATCATGGAGACCAGATTCTTGCCGATGTCGTGGATGTCACCCTTGACTGTGCCAATGATCATCTTGCCAATCCGCTGGACGCCGGTTTCCGTCAGCAGCGGGCGGAGGATCTCCATGCCGGCCTTCATGGCATTGGCCGACATGAGCACTTCGGGAACGAACAGAATCCCGTCCCGAAAGTCGACCCCGACGATGTCCATGCCTGCGACCAGACCTTGATCGAGAATCTCCTGTGGCGATTGCCCCCGCTGCAGCGCTTCTTTCACCTGTTCGGGAATCTCCGCCTTCAGCCCGTCATAGAGATCGTCCTGCATTTGCAGGTAGAGATCTTCCAGACTCAACTCCTCATAACTCATCTTGCTCTCTCCTGAATGACGCCGGAATCAACACAACCTCACCTTCTATCGCCCATGGCCGGATCATCCTTCGGCGCATGGCGCCCCACACAAACCGTAGAGACGTTGCATTGCAACGTCTCTACCCCACGCGAACCGTAAAGACGTTGC
>CAYZLP010000879.1:0-2707 GCA_964478635.1 uncultured Caldilineaceae bacterium | reverse complement strand
CAAAACATTCGTGGGCGCTATCAGGCCGCGCGGACGATCGATGCGCGCCACAAGGCGATCATGCCCGGTCTGATCGATACCTATGGTCACGCGGGTCACGGTCTAGTCAAAGCGATTCACCACCCAAAGCGGGGGTGGCCGACCAATCAACTCTACTTCCATGCCGCCACGCCCGACTGGTGGTATGCAGAAGGGTTGCTGGCGGGCCTGGCACGGCTCCCATCTGGCGTGACCTGCGGCTTTTCAGTCATCGGAGCGACGCCGGCCCGGGTCGACAGTCCGGTCTATGCGGCTCGTCAGGCGCAGGCGATCGAGGAGATTGGCGCCCGGGCCGTGCTGGGCGTCGGGCCGCCGGACCCATTCATTGCCCATCTGCCCGAACCGTGGAGCGGCACCCACTGGGAGGGTGAGCGCGCCGAGACGCGATCCTTCACCTATGCGGAGGCCCTGGCCAACAGCGAGGCCGTGATCGAGCGCTGGCATGGGGCCGCCGACGGCAGGCTAGGGGTGGCCCTCCATGTGCCCTATCTCTTCGGGCGCCAGGCCCAACACCCGCGCATTCCTTTCGTCTACGACGACAGCCACGTGCCCGTCATGGTTGAAAAGGCCGAGGAAGCCCGGGCGCTGGCCGATCGCCATGGCGTGCTCCTCCACACCCATGTCTTTCGAGGGTCCATCGCTTTCGGACAGGAGAAATTCGGGCCCGAGCGGATGACCCAGCTCTTGCGCACGCCCCTGGTCCTGGCCCACGCCAACGGGCTGGCGGCGCCGGAGATTGAAGCCATCGGCGCGGCCGGTGTGGCCATTGCCGTGGTGCCCTTTACCCACGAAAACGTGGTGTATGGCCCCTGCCCCGTCATCGAATTGTTGCAGGCCGGCGCCAATGTGACCATATCCACCGACGGCACGGCGCCCTATTCATCCTACGATCTCTTCAAGGAGATCCCCCGGGCGCTGAACATGCAGTGGATGCGCTTCGGCGACCAGGCCCTGCTGCCGGCCGGCAAGGCCCTGCGCATGGTCACCATCGACGCGGCCCGCGCCCTGGGCCTGGATGACCGGATCGGTTCCCTGGAAGCAGGCAAGCAGGCTGACATCATTCTCATTGACCTGAACCGGCCCCATCTGGTGCCCGATGTTCACCTGCCCCGCTTGCTGGCCCTCTATGTAACCGGCCATGACGTGGATACCGTTCTGGTGGCCGGCAAAATCTTGCTGGAAGGTCGACAGGCTCCCCATCTCGATGAGACCGCAATCATCGAACGGGCCCGGGAAGAGGCGGCCTTGGCCTTTCAGCGCCTTGACGTGACGCCGTACCTGGAGACGGACGAACATTTCTGGACTGGATGGCACTACACGCCAGACGATTTTCCAATTGAACAATCGGCAAGGAGTACTGCATGAGCGCACCACTGCAAATCGGGACGGTTTCGGTCGGGCCCGGCGAAATGAAGCGAGGGGGCATCCCCATCGGCAAAGATATGGCCGGCAATATGCGCGAAATCCCCATCACCGTCTACCGCGGTGTAGAGGAAGGCCCCTGTCTCTGGCTCAACGGCGCCACCCACGGCGACGAGCCCGAGGGTCCCTTTTCGATCTTCCTGGCGCTCCAGGAACTCGATCCGCAGAAGCTGCGCGGTACGGTCGTGGCGGTGCCCGTCATGAACGTGGGTGCGTTCATGGCCGGCACCCGGGGCGATCCGCTGGACACATTTTCTTACGACATGAACCGGGTCTACCCGGGGCGCGCGGACGGCTATCCCACGGAGCGGGCGGCCGCGGCCCACTGGGCGGCCATGAAGGCAAGCTGCGATCTGCAGATCGCCATCCACTCCGGGGGCGAGCATTCCTACCTGGCCCACATGATCTTTGCCAGCGACAACGACATCAGCCGGGAGCTGGCCGCGGCCATGGGGCCCAACTGGACGTTGGTCTTCAGCAGCCCCACGGGCAGCGGCAACCCCAGCTCCATGATGGGTAGCCTGGGCAAGGGCGGCATTACCGTGGAACTGGGCGGCAACTGTCGCCTGCTGACCAGCGATTTCCACAACGTCGCCCGGGATCTGGCCGAAAGCTACCTCAACGTCATGCGCCACTTCGGCATGATCGAGGGTGAGGCCCGTTACGCCCCGAGTTGGCGCCAGGGCCATCAGATTGCGCTGCTGGCGCCGGCCTCGGGCATGTTCGTGGGCGAACCGGACCTGCCCTTCGAAACCGAGCTGGAAGCGGGCACGCTGCTGGGGCGGATTTACGATCTCTATGGCGACGTGGCCGGCGAAGTGCGCGCGCCCGAGCCGGGCGTCATCTTCGGGTTGCGTTCCCGGGCGTCGGTATTGGAGGGCCAGTGGTGCTGCTTCTTCGGCGTCATCGAGCAGACCGTCGACGATCTGATTCCGGCGGGCTGAGTGTGAAATTTCGGTTAACGGAGCACTGAGGACTTGGTTGCAAGTCAGAAGAGGATAGAAGCTGTGGATTGGACGACCCTTGCGGGCAATGTACAGTACGCGGACGAACTGCAGGGCGCGCGGCGGGGGCTCATTCCCGAAGACCTGCTGAAATTTCGCTGGGTGGTCGATCTGGCTCTGGATCCCACCGGCCGGCGGATCGCGTATACGATCAAGGCGCCCCACGCGCCTGCCAACGGCTACGTGACCCACGTGTACGTGCGCGAGCTTGCGTCCGGGGATACCGCATGTCTCACGGCAGG
>CAYZLP010000878.1:0-2713 GCA_964478635.1 uncultured Caldilineaceae bacterium | reverse complement strand
AAAGCTTTCAAGTCATCCCACTGGCCAGCTGCCGCCATGCTGGCTTGTTCGGGCCAGGTGCTGGGATCGGCGCGTAGGCCGGCATCGGCCAGGATTTTGCGGATCTGCTCGGGCGGGGTGACGGCCAGTTCGGCCAGGGAATCGATCCCGGCCGCCTGCAGGGCAGCGGCGATTGCCGGGCCGATGCCTTCAACCTGCGTCAGGGCTTCCGGGTCGATCGCGGCTGCGGCTTTGGTTGCCGTGTCGCTCGCCGGAGGAACGGCCTCCACGGTCGTAGCCTGGACGGCGCCTGCGGTACCGGACACGCCGGTCTGCGCGCTGTCGGCAACCGCTTTGGCCGCGGCCGCGCGCTTGGCGTCGACCTTGCCGGCTGCGGCCTGAACTTGTTCCTTGGACGGCAGCGGCGGCAGGAAGGCTCGCTTGGTGCTGGGCAGGAGCGCCAAAAGCAAAGCGATAGCGTTGACGGCGATCTGAATCCACACGTCGCTAAATGAGGTTCTACCGAGAATGGCCAAGAAGAGGAAGATCAGGTTGATCACCGTCATGATGACTACGAAGAGCCAGCCCGACGGGTTCAGGTTCCAAATCCAGGAGGCCACGACAAAGAAGATCACGCCCACGATCGCGGCCATGAGGGCGGCAAACCACTGTACGTTCGGGACAAAGAACTGCATTTCCCCAAAGGTCTCGATGGGTAGCCACCCCATATAGCGGGCCGCATCCAGGAAAGAGAGGATACCGGCAACGGCGGCCAAGATGGCAAGAATGGTTACAGCGAAGGTTCGGTCGCGTTTTTGAGGTTGCGCTTGCATAGCGGCAGATCTCCTATTCGTTGTTACCGGTGGCGTCGGCTACATCGGATACGCCGGCTTCACCAACATCAATTGCAGTTACGTGCATCAACTCGCCTGTTAACTGGTCGGCCATGGTCACGGTCAAGAGCTGACCGCCCGCGGCGCCCATCTCCTTGCCGAAACTCTCCAACATCGTATCCTCGATGACCACGATTAGGGCTGAGGAATTGGGAATCATCGAGGCCGCGAGCGCCTTGATCTGATTCTCATCAAATTGATGACCCATATACTTGCCGGCCAGACCGCCTACCAACGCGCCGCCAAGCGCCCAAATCAGGAGCCCGGCCGGCCCGCCGAGCAGGCCGAGTAACGCACCGGTTCCAGCGCCCACGCCGGCGCCGACGCCGCCATGACCTGACTGCTTGACGTGGGCTTTGCCTTTGTCGTCGACTTCCACGACAGCCCACGCCTTGACTTTGTAGTCGCCCTGCTTCTGCATGTCCTTGGCCAGGTCAACCACTTGCTTGGCACGGTCCCGACCGGCAAACTGGGCTACTGCAATGTGATAAGCCTGCGCCTCTTGTTGTTTCGCCATTCTGTAACTCCTTGTGACGTGCTATTCTCGTTGACTTAATTTTTCCGTCTGCCGGTCAATGCACGATGTGCGCCGTAATGACGCCGAGCTCGGCAAGACCCACAACCATCATCTGTACTGCGAGGGCTGCCAGGAGCACCCCGAACACAGCTTCAGTAACCGCCATCTTGGCCGGGTCCATGAACTTGCTTACGGCTTCAATGTTGCGGAAGAGGATCAGGTCGATCAGGCCGACCAGCAGTACGACACCAATGAGCACGATGACGTCGATGATCGTACTCATTTGGCTGGAGTAGATAATCAAGACCGCAATGCCCACCGGGTTCAAGATGAAAGGCACGGCCAGGGGATAGAGGGCCAATTGCATGGGATCCTTGTGGCCATGTTCCTCTACCGCATCCTCTTCGTGCGCCCCGCTGAGCAGCATGTGCAGGGAGAGCAGCAGCAGCACAATGCCGCCGGCGACCAGCACAGAGCCGGTTGAGAAGTGGAGGAGCAGCATCAAGAACCAGCCCAGTACGACCAAGATCAGGGCCCAGACGATGGCCGTACGCACCGATTTGTTGGCGACGGCCACTTGCGTCTGTTTGTCCAGATCGGCCGTCAAGTCGATGAAGGGTACCAAAGCGATCTTGGGACCGATGCCGATCAGCAGCAACATAAAGATATCGAATACTTCCCACCAGCTAATTTCGCCCAAAGTCATTGGTAAAACCCTCCGATACGGTTGTCACCCAATTGGGTGTTGTAGCAGCCATGCTGGTTACGGCGGTAATGCAATTACATGCCGGAAGAAATCGGCAGTCCAGTCAATGAGACGGTGGCTACCCTGTCATTGACTGGACTGATTCCACCTAGCGTCCGCTGGTAACGGCTTCGGTCATCTTTGCATCGGCATCGTCAATGCCGAAGCTGGCCGGCTTCTGGCGCGGCGGGAATTCGGCGAAGGTGCTCATGAACATCTTCACGACCGCTTGGGCCGGCGTCAGCATGAAGGCATGGTTGAAGTGCCATTGCTTGTAGAGCATGGACTCATGGTGGGCCCGTTCCAGCGGATCGGTGCGCAAGTTGAAAATCTTGGGCAAGCGCAACTCGACGAACGGTTCAGCCCAAACCTCGAAGCCGTGGGCTCGCTGCTCCAGGAAGAGAATCTTCCAGTTTTTGAAGCGAAGCGCAGCCAGATTGCCGTCATCCGTAAAGTAGAAGAACTCTCGACGCGGCCACTCGTCCGTCTCCTTCATCAACCAGGGCAGGAAGTTGTAGCCGTCCAGGTGGACCTTGTAGGTTATGTCACCGATGTCCTTGCCCTCTTTGAGTTCCTCCT
>CAYZLP010000877.1:0-2714 GCA_964478635.1 uncultured Caldilineaceae bacterium | reverse complement strand
TGTTATGTGGTGGAGCCAAAATGAGTGAACCGTTTCGGATACTCGTCAGCGATTCCCTTTCGGAGAGTGGGCTGGCGCCCCTCCGAGAGGCGATCAACATGAGCGTTGATTATCGTCCCGGTCTGCCGGCTGACGAACTGCTCGCAATTATCCCCGACTATGACGCCCTCCTCGTCCGCAGCGCTACGAAGGTCACGGAAAACGTCATAGCAGCCGGCACACGGCTGCGCGTGATCGGCCGGGCCGGCGTCGGCGTCGACAACATCGATATCGAGGCCGCAACCCGGTACGGCGTAATCGTCGTCAACGCCCCCACGGGCAACGTGGTCGCCGCGGCCGAGCATACCATTGCCATGCTCATGGCCATGGCCCGCATGATCCCCCAGGCCGACGCCCATGTGCGCGCCGGCGCCTGGCAGCGGAACCAGTTTGTCGGCACCGAGGTGCGTAACAAGACGCTCGGTTCGGTCGGTCTGGGCCGCATTGCACAGGAGGTTGCCCGTCGGGCGCAGGGCCTGGGCATGAACGTCGTTGCCTACGATCCCTATGTCACCGAGGAATATGCCGGCCAGCGAGGCGTTGAGTTGCTCGACTTGCCGGCCCTGTTGAGCCGGGCCGACTTCATCACGCTGCACGTGCCCCTGACCGATCAGACCCGCAGCCTCTTCAATGCCGAGCGGCTGGCGCAGACCAAGCCGGGCGTACGCATTCTGAATGTCGCACGGGGCGGCGTCATTGACGAGCGTGCCCTGGTCGAGGCCATCGCGCGCGGTCATGTGGCGGGCGCGGCCATCGACGTCTTTGCAATCGAACCCCTGCCGGTCGACAGCCCCCTGCGCAGCAGCGACAGGGTCATCCTGACCCCCCATCTGGGCGGCAGCACGGTAGAGGCCCAGGAAAAAGTGGCCGAGGACGTGGCCGTGCAGGTTGTGGAAATCTTGAATGACCGGCCCGCGCGTTACGCCGTCAATGCGCCCATCATTCCGCCCAAGGATCTGGAGTTCTTAATTCCCTATATCGACCTGGCGGAACGGTTGGGTCGCTTTCTACGCCAGTTGGGCGCCCAGGGTATGGGCGATCTGGAGATTACGGCCCATGGTCAGTTGGCCGATTTCGATCTCACTTCCATCAACGCCGGCGTCATCAAAGGCATGCTGGCCGATGTCGTTGACACCCGGGTCAACCTGGTCAACGCACTCAGCCTGGCAGAACGGCGCGGTCTCAACCTCGTCGAGCGCAAAACCCACCAGGAGCAGGAACGCTACGAGAATCTTCTCACCGTGCAGGCCACATCGGACCATACGCGCTGGACGGTCCGGGGCGCCGTCCTGAATGGGGAACCCCATATCGTCGACATCAACGATCTCTGGATCGATTTTCCGGCCAGCGGCAATATCGTCCTGACCTCGCACCAGGACAAACCCGGCATCGTCGGCTATGTCGGCACCTTACTCGGCCAGGCCGACATCAACATCAGCTTCATGCACGTCGGGCGGCGAGGACCGCGCACCGAGGCGATCATGGCCCTGGGCACGGACGAGGCGCCGTCTGACGAGATTTTGGCCCAGATCAACACCTGGGATCATCTGAACTGGATGAAATTCGTCCAGCTATAGGCCCGTCGCGGCGGTGTGTTATCTTTTGCCGCGCGGCAAACCAATTTGCCCTTGCATACGTTAGAGCAGTCATGAACGATCAAACATGCGGTACCACTCATCGCCCCCACACGGCAGCAAATCAGCGCGGCCCGGTCGCGCGGCTCCAGCATAGCTGGCAGTTGCGGCTGCTGCTGGCATTCTCGTTGCTCTGGTTGGCGCCGACGCTGGCCTGCGGCAGCTTCGCTCCCCGTCCCACGCCAACGCCCAGCCCGCCCCCCGTCAGCCAGGAAAGCCAGACCGGCGCGGCAGTCGGCGCCGGCGGGGAAGGAGGCGGTATCGTCATGCAGGAAGTGACGCCGACGCTGCCGCCCACGGCGACGCCCGAGGCGGAGCCAACGGCCACATTCACGCCGACCCCGATGCCGGGAACGGCCCTGGCCGTCGGCCAGCCGGCGCGCATCGCCGCACCGGGCGGCCTCAACATGCGCCAGACGCCCAGTACCAGCGGCGCCATCGTCACCTACCTGGCCGGCGGACAAGTGGTCGACGTCATCGCCGGGCCTTCGGAAGGGGACGGCTACATCTGGTGGCAGCTGGACGATCGCAACGGCAATCAGGGATGGACGGCTGAAGGCGATGGAGAAACGGCCTGGCTTAGCCCCAGTCTGGGCGAACCCCAGCCGGTCAATCGCGCGCCCCGGGTCGGCGATCGCGTGGTGGTGACGACGGAGCAGGGACAGCAGCTTTCCGTCCGCGCCCAGCCCGGTCCGGATGCGCCTTTGCTCACACGCATCAACCAGGGCGCACAGGTGACTATTCTGGCCGGTCCCCAGAGCGCCGGCGGCTTCACGTGGTATCAGATCCGCTCGGATGATGGCAGCGTTGAGGGCTGGGCGGCAGACGGCGATTCCACACGCCGGTGGCTGAGCCCGTTGGAGTAAACCTAAACCGAAGATGCTGCGGGATCATGAGTCTCGCAGGTCACCACTACCAGCGTGACATCTCTGGTCAACCGGATCGTCCGACAGGTTGCCGGACCGACAATAACCATGGTCTCGTACTGCGCTCAGTTTAGTAGATTACAAATCGCAGCCTGAGCCTGTCGAAGGCGGCTCC
>CAYZLP010000876.1:0-2716 GCA_964478635.1 uncultured Caldilineaceae bacterium | reverse complement strand
TTCCCGGAAGACACTCAGCACGACCAACCTCGGCCGGTCGCAGCTTCCGGGAAGCGCGACACGCCCGCCGCCCGCTTCCGGGAAGCTTTGACCGCGAGACCGCCGCTACCGCGCCAGCCTTCCCGGAAGCTTGGCCCGCCAACCAGCTTCCCGGGCTTCGCCTATTCGCTCGGCGGCGGAACCTGAAAGAGGGAGGATTGGGTGAGGATGAAGAGTTTGCCGGCCACGTCATCAAGGTAGAGGCCGCGCAAGTTGGCCAGTTGCCCCTCTTCGGGCGCAATGTACTGGGCCAAGTAGTTGCCATTCTTATCGAAGCTGAAGATGCGCTCATTGGCGGCATCCGCAATGTAGAGAATATCACTCTGCTGCGCCACGGCCATGTCAATCGGATCCCCGATCTGGGCTACGCTGCCCTTGATGGAGAACGGAACCGACTGGCCCTGATTGTAACGCAGCACAATACCGGTTGGATAGAGGAGCCAGATGTCGCCGTCGATGGCCATCCGTCGCAAGCCGGTCAAATTGGTGGCAGTCTCCGCAGCGAACCAGGGGGTAGGCGTTTGGTCGAAGCCCCCGGGCTCGTAGCGCACAATCTCCTGGGTGCCCTCGTCTGCCACATAGGTGCGACCAAGATAGCTCTCAATCTGATTTGGTATTTGCAGCGCAGCGGGATCGCCCAGCGGCACAAAGGATGCGCCTTCCACTTTGGGATCGTAGCGAAAGAACTGGTTATTGCGGTCCAGAATCAACAGACCGGGCTTGTCTTCAACGCCGGCTACCGCCGGCTGCCAGGCAATATCCACCAGGCGGCCAACGGTGACGCTGTCGATCACGTCGTTCGCCCGCAGCACAACCTGCGGCGTCGGATCGGGGACAAATTCCTGGTTCAAGTCGAGCCGGTAGCGCTCGATGAGTTGCCGCCCCGTGTCCAGCACGTAGATGTCTTGATCGATGTTCAAGACCCGACTGGGCATTGCGTCTTGCGGGAAGCGAACCAGGGGCGCAACGAGCGCATTCAGCGGACGTATCTGGAGCACGTCCTGCAGATCGGCTTCGATTTGGGCCCGAATACGGCTGATTTCCGGCGTCGTGCCGATCAGAGCCTCGGCCTCGGCCAGGTTGGAGAGGGCTGCGTCCAGTTGTTGGCGCCCGGTGGCGCCGTCACCCGCATCCAGTGCGTCCTGAGCGGCAATAAACTGGGCGTTGGCCATGTCGATCCGGGCTTCGGCATCGCCGCGTACCGAGCTGCCTTGTCCCCAGGAAACGGCCATGACGACGACCGGCACCAGCAGAAGAATCAACCCGGCCAGCAGAAGGAAGAGACGAGCGCGGCCGCCCCGGGCCGGTTCCGGCGCACGCAGTTCCTGGCGTTGGGCTTCGGCCAACGCCTGTTCAAAATGGGAGGGCGCTTCCTCCGGTAGTGCTGCAGGCGCCGCCACGCGATCGGGCAGGATATTGGCGAAGAAATCCCGGGTCTTGCGGGCGCCGCTCTGTGCTCCGGCCGCCAATCCGGCCGCCATGCCGCTCAAGGTGGCGCCTGGTCCGTTGTCAAGCGATGGGGGCACGTCTGCTTCCCAGCCCCCACCGGGCTGCGCTACCGGTGGCTGCGCAGCCGTGACCTGTACTTCCGCTTCGCGCTGCGATGCGCTGGCGTCCATGACGCCGGCCCCGGCATTCGGCAGCGGAGTAGGTGGCGGAGCGGATGTAGCCGGCACGCCCCGGACGGGCGGCGTGGCGTTGACTGCGGTAGGCAGGCCGGATGCGCCAGATCGTGGTGAAGCGGCCGGCGGCGGCGTTCTCGGGGTATCGCCGGTCGATCCTGCATGGGCCGCGCTGTCGCCGGCCTGCGCGGTCGGACCACTGACGGGCTCAATGACGACAAAGATGCCGGGCAGGTCCTCAACTTCATATTGGGTGCGCAGACCCCGGGCCGCTTCGCCGCAATTGGCGATGTTGATGTAGGCAACCGTGGCCGCCAGAGTGCGGATGGGTACCTCATCGAGCCACTCGGCCCCGCCCAGGAAAAGAGATGCACCATTTTCGATATGCTGGCGGTAGAACTGGGGCGGCTGGGCGTCGGGATTGGTCGCGGCACTGTCGAAGTTGAGGATGTCGGCCGGATAGCGGTCGACGGCCTTGCCCACGCCGATGAGGGCCAGGGCAGGCCCGCTGTGGAGCATAAGCAGATGGGACTTGAGCAGCCCCACGCAGATAATGCCCGCCTGCAGGGGCTGGTCTGCGTGAAGGTCATTGAATTCATCAGCCTTCTGCTGGCCGGAGGCCACAGCCGCGGCCATCACGTCGGCCTGACTGCCCTTGGCCGTGTAGTAGGTGCGCTGGATCGCGCTGAGCATACGCTCGGAGAGCTCATTGCGAGCCGGGTTGTCGCCGGTCAGCTCTACGATAGCGTAGAGATTGCCGCGCAGGGCCTGGCGCGTATCGGGCGGCGGCTCTACGGCCCGGACGCCTACCGGCTGATCGCCCTGGGCGTCGACGAAATGGGCGACCCGCACCCGGAGTAGTGGGTTCTGGGGCTTGCTGGGCGTCTCTGACATAATCCGCATTTTAGCTTGGGGGGGATCGGATGTCAACTGAGGACCAAACGAACCAAACCGGCTCCTCCAATCCCTGGATCACGGGTTGACTGCCCGACACCCCATTGACCTGTGGTTCAGCGTATAAAAAAGCCGGTGTATGGACGTTGTGACGCGTAGCG
>CAYZLP010000875.1:0-2722 GCA_964478635.1 uncultured Caldilineaceae bacterium | reverse complement strand
AGCGGAATGAGGTTGGTCAGCCCGGGCAGGAGCATGACGGCCAGAAAAAAGGCCATCAGGAGTGTCCGGCCCCGGAAACGAAAGCGGGCAAAGGCATAGCCGGCCATGGCGGCGAAGGTTGTGGTCACCACTGCGCCGCCCAGGCTCATGACCGCGCTGTTGAAGATCTGGCGCAAAAAGCGATCGGTGGAGAGCAGTTGTTGGTAATGGCCGAAGTAGAGCCCGCCCTCCACAAGGAATGTGCGCGACAACCCCGTCCCCTGGGGGCGCAAGGAGGTCCAGATCGTATAGAGCACCGGGAAAATCACCAGCAGACTGATGAAAACCAGCAGTAGCTGAATCAGCCAGCGGCGATTCCGATGCAGCCAAGAGGTTTGGGCCGCAACGGGCGCAACGGTCTCAGTAGAAAGCATACTCTGTTGCGTCATGGTCAGCTCCTCGATGCCGGGCACACGACAAGTCCCGACGGTGGCGTCAGCCGAACACTCGTCGTCATGCGGCGGCAGCCAGGTCTTCGCGCATGGTGCGAAGATAGATAACCGCCAACGTCAAGTTGACCAGCAACATCATCACGGCAATGGCCGCCCCGTAGCCGAAGTTGAAAAAGAGCAGCGCTTCGCGATACATGGAAACGCTTAGTACTTCGGTCGCCCGGCCGGGTCCGCCGTTGGTGATAGACAGGAATACGCCGGTGGCGTTGACGGCTTGCAGCGTCAACAGCAAGATGACGACCATGGTGGTTGAACGCATAAGGGGCCAGGTGATGAAGCGAAAGGTCTGCCACGTACTGGCGCCGTCGATGGCGGCCGCTTCGTTGGCATCCTTGGGAATGGTCTGCAGGCCGGCCAACAACAGGATCATGGCGAAGGCCAGCGTACGCCAGACCGTAGCAGCGATGACCACACCCAGCGCCCCGGCCGGGTCGCCCAAAAAACGAATGCCGCCGAAGAGGGGGGAAAGCAGGTCCTGCATCAGCCCGTAGCCGGGCAGGAAGAGCCAGCGAAAGATGACGCCCGTGACGACTTCTGAGAGCATCCACGGGATGAAGATGATGGTCATGTAGACCGCGTTAAAACGAACCCGCTGGTTAAATAGCAGGGCCAATGCGAAGGCGACGACCAGGGTCACCATCACAAAAATGACCCCATACACGACAGTCGTGCGCAGGCTTTCCCAGAAATCCTGACTGCGAAATAGCTGCTGGAAATTGCGCACGCCGACAAAGATACGTTCACCCCGGCGGAAGGTATTGAGACTGAGAAAGAGACTGTAGAGGGACGGATAGAGGCTGACCGTAACGAGCAGCAGCGTGGCCGGCGCCACCAGCAGATATGGGAAATAGCGCTTTTTCACCCCATCCTCCCTTCCAAGAGTTGTGCGGGCCGGAGGGAACGGGTGCGCGTCCGCCCGTCCCCTCCGGAGTCGACTTACGTCGCTACTGCCAGTAGCGTGTCAAGACCTCGTCGGCCGCCGCCTGCAATTCGGTCAGCGGATCGAGCGCAGGATCGAGCATCAGCTCCTGCCACGTGGTGGCCAGAATGTCAAGACTTTCAACATAGTAGGGGCTCTGATCCATGTAGGCGCCCTGGCTGCCCAGAATCTCGTCGACCTGGGCGTAGAAGGGACTGCCGCTGAACTGCCCCAAGGCGTAGGCATCCGAAGTGGTGGGGATGCCGAATTGCGCTTCCGCCCAACTGGCCAGGAACTCGGGCTCCATGAATGCGCTGATGAAGGCGGCTGCGCCTTCCGCATTGGCTGCACCCGTCGGCACGACCCAGGCTTCGCTCACCATGAAGACGTAGGGGTCGCCGCCGCCAAAACCGACACCGCCGCTCATCCCGACGTCACCACTGTCCACGCTGGCCTGAAGGCCGTCCAGGAAGATCGCCGACCAGGAACCGCCGCCGAAGGAGACGGACTGGCCATCGGTCCAGACGATTTCAGGATCGGACCAGTCGCCGGTCACCGAGATTTCCGGGAAATAACCGTTGGCAAACATCTGCTGGCCCCAGGCTGCGACTTCGGCCACCTCTTCAGTCGCCCAGGCCGGCTTGCCTTCGGCATCAAAAATGCTTCCGCCATTCGACTTGATCTTGGGCCACCAGGCGATTTCGATGGCGCCGTAATTGCGGCCGGCAAAGAAGGAGCTCAGATAGAGATCATCGGCTTTGAAGGCTTCGCCGGCTTCCAGCCAGGCCTCCGCCTCGACCGGCATACCGTCGGGGAAGGTCGCGGCCTGATAATAGGTCATGCCGCCGCGCACGTTGTTGGCGACACAGTAGCGGGCGCCGTCGACGATGCAGGCTTTGCTGTCGCCGTCGGTCAATGAAGCGGTCCAGGCCTCATCGGCCAAGAGATCGTCCATGGGCATGAGCGCGCCGGCGTCCAGCAACGCCGGAATATGTTGGCTGCCCGCCTCCACGACGTCGGGCACATCACCGCCGGACTGAACGGCCAGCGAAAGCTTGGGCGCCAGCTGATCCCAGGCTACCTGCTCATAGACGACTTCAATGCCGGACGCGGCCTCAAAGTCTTCGATGAATTGGGCCAGCGTAACGGCATTGGCGTCTTCCGTATCGGCCAGATCGTAGCGGCTCCACACGGTGATGCTGCCTGCATCCTCGCCCCCGCTGTCGGCAGCCGGCGCGCCGGGCGCGGCAACCGGTGCAGCGCATGCGGCAAACAGCAGCGCCAGGACAGTCAGCAGCGCCACGCTCATGAC
>CAYZLP010000874.1:0-2726 GCA_964478635.1 uncultured Caldilineaceae bacterium | reverse complement strand
ACTGCAACCCCCAGGGAGAGCCGCTCATCGACATCATCAAATACACCAACGGCCAAGATGCCAATGATCCTGACGGGGCAGACGTACCGATCATTGTCGTCGGCGACGTCGTGAGTTGGACCTACGAAGTCACGAACGTTGGAACCATCGACATTCCAGAGGCTGACATCACGGTCACTGACAACGTCATCGGGGAGATCACGCAGATCATCGACAAAGCCGACGGCGACGCCATCTTGAGCGTGGGTGAGGTATGGTTCTATTTGGCAACGGGTACAGCCTTGGACCTGGACAACCCGCCGAACGATCCAAATCTCGTGTTGGTCGATGACGTCTGTACCCTTGACGGCACTATCGGTCCAGCCGACACGGCCTATACCAATATCGGCGTTGTGACCATTCCGTCTATGTCAGCGGACGATCCGTCCAGCTACTGTAACCCGCCGGATGACGATGTGACCGAGCCAGATATCGAGATCATTAAGTTCACGAACGGCTTCGATGCCAACGATCCCGATGAGGCCGACGTACCTCAGATTCCTACCGGCAGTACGGTCACCTGGACCTACCGGGTTACCAATATCGGCACCATCGCTATTGCCGAAAGCGATATTACTGTCACCGACAGCATCGAGGGACCGGTGACAGAAATCATCGACAAAGCGGATGGCGACGCCACCCTCAGCGTTGGTGAGTCCTGGATATACCGGAAGATCGGCGTTGCCATCGATCTTGTGAATCCGCCGAGCGACCCGGGACTGGCCTTGGTGCCCAATGTATGTCGTCAAGGCAACGACGCCAATCCGCCTGCAACGGCCTATACCAATATCGGTACGGTCACGATTCCCAATATATCGGACACGGATCCGTCCAGCTATTGCCCGCCCCCGAGCACATCGATCGATGAACCGGACGCTCCCGACCGGCCGGATGGCGGTCTGCAAATATTCATGCCGCTCTTCCGACGTTAGGAACGCAGGCGGTGTTGCCATCGGGACAAGTCTGGCAATACCCGGCAAGAATCCGGAAGCCTGTATTACGCTGAACGCGCTGACGGATTTCTGCCGGGTATTCGCCCGCCATTGTCGTTCGCTGTAGAGTCAATCAAAACTGGGTTTCTCCCGCCGACAGACGCCTGATGGCAGGAGAAACCCAGCCCTGATTGGCAAAATGAGGCGAGGATTCTGAAAGTCCCGCAATGATCGATGTTTCTCCATTGGGCCGGGAGATACAGCCAGAACTACTCCGCACGTCGCCGATCGCAGGGAATCCAGGCCGTCGGGCGCCCGTTCCACATTGGAATGATCCAGGCACTGCCCGGTCTGTCATAGAGCGAGACCCGTTTCATCTTACCGTAGCCGCATAGCCTCTGGGCGGTCCCGTCTGAAATGGCGGGTCAACTTAAAGTCTTTCTTGCACCTGTGTCCTCACAAGAAAGTAAAGGAGAAAATCTATGCCCAAACTACATCGATGGATTGACGGGAAACGCGCGGGCGCCCTCCTTGTCTTGGCGCTCCTTGCCGGCGCCTTGCTGGGCAGCGGTGCCGCGACCGTCCGCGCGGCCGATCCGCCCAATCAACCTTTTGATCTGATCTTCACCGCCAAAGACGTGAAGTACCGACTGTTTCAAGATGGCTTTGGCATGCTGGGTCGGACCGAAGGCACGGTGGAGAACGTTACGTTGGACGGAACATCCATTGTCAAGGCCTATCTCCTCTGGGCCGGTCTCGGACGGGACGACGACGGCGTCGTGCTAAGCCGGAACGACGGCACGCCCATACGGATCACTGCATCCCCGGATATGATCTGGAACGATGATAAATTCGGTCAGCCGACTTGGGGCTGCTGCGGCTTCGAACTCAGCGTCTATGCCGCCGACATTACGGATTTGGGGATCGTGGAGACAGGCACACATGACTATACCGTCTCCGACATGATGATTACCCACGCACGGGGCGGTCGAATGGTCGAGGAAAATTGGGGATTCAGCTTGATCGCCATCTATGAAGATCCCTCGCTTCCTCGCAACCGGGATGTTTACGTGAAGTTTGGCAGCGATGCGCTCTTTGCCCGCTGGGGCGGACTACTCGGACCCAACAGCGACGTTCAGTGTCTCGCCTACGGTGCGGAGAACATGGAGCGCCGCGCCACCTTCCGCGCTGTGGTAGGCGGGGTCGAGACAGAGCGTCGCCCGAATGCCCTTTGGGGTCTTTCCGGTAGCGAAAACTACGTTGACCCGTCCATCGAGGGCGGCACGTGGGTGGAAGACGCCGGCCTCATTCATCTGCCGCCCAGCATCACAGGCATCAATGGCGTGGGCGGCATCCAGCTGGACGGACCTTTCCCCAATGACTCGATTTTCCCAGACGATGTCGACGAGGGATCACCGTTCAGCGACCGGGCCGGCGACGAGTGGGATGAATACGAGCGCTTCAATGTCGCCATTGCGCCCGGTGACAGTTGGACCTGTCTGCAGGTAGAGTCATCCACCACGGCGAACCGCCCCACTCTGCCGCCGCCTTCCGGCCAGGGCAATGACTGGATCCCGGCGAGCATCGGCTTTATGGGGTTTCTGGCCGCGATCGAACCCGTCGATGAGCCGCTGATCGACATCGTAAAATACACCAACGGCCAGGATGCCAACGACCCCAACGGTCCCGGCGTACCGGTCATCGCACCCGGCGCCACCGTCACCTGGACCTACGAAGTGACCAACATCGGGACCA
>CAYZLP010000873.1:0-2728 GCA_964478635.1 uncultured Caldilineaceae bacterium | reverse complement strand
CGTCGCCGAGTTGCGGTGCATTCGGGTCCACTGCCTGAGCCTGCGGATCCCAACCGACCTCCGGATAGACTTCCCACGGGCTGAGCTTGTCGGCCTTGATGATCTGGGCGTAGTGGGGCTCGCCGTCGGGAATGGGCATGTCATACAGCAGGGGCATATTGGTGCCGGTTCCGGAGATGTCGAGCAACTGGAAGTTTTGCGGCAGCAACGGGCCGACGTTGGCAAAGCGGTCGATGGCCCACTTGTTCATGGCGACCAGATAGCCGCCGTCGGGGCTGACCGTGTCACCCTCGGCCGCAGCCAGGTGGCCGATGTTGTATTGCACCGGCGTCTTCTGGACGAGCGTCCAGTCTTCTTCCTCGTGCAGGTCAGAATACGGCCCGCCCAGCGTCCAGCGCGCCACGGCCGAATCCAGGAACAGGCTGGTGTAGGCGTAGCCCAGCGGGTCGAACTGCGTATGCAGCGGCCCCAGGCCCACTTCTACCTGCGCTTCCATGACGTCATCGAAGTCGAGGATCGGCACGCCGAACGCATCGGGTGTCGTGTTTCCGGCCTCAATAGCATTCATGATCTTGTCGAAGCTATAGACCGTGACATGTGGGTCCAGCTTGCCGCTGACGACCAGGTAATCGCCACCGGGCGTAACGTCGACGCCGTGTGGGCTTTTTGGCTCCGGGGCAAAGTAGAGGAGACCTTCGGCGACCGAGGTTTCCAACGGAATGACCGGGAAGCCCTTGACATCCATCGTCTGGCCGGCGGCCGCCACTTCGGTGGCCTTCACCAGGTTGATGATGTGCATGTAGTCCATGTCGGCCTGAGACACACCGGACTCAAAGGGCGGATTGCCGTCCTCGACGCCGCCAGTCGCCATCTCAGTGTTGATGGAGTTGCAGAAAACCCAGCCTTCGCTGACCAGCTTGCCCGCGTCACAGAGGTCCTGCCAATAGGGCGGCAGCTCCATGGCAAATGACGCCGACTGGTCGATGCGCCCGGCCTCGCGGTCAAACTTCCAGAAGGTGATCATGCCGCGATAGTCGTCGCCGTAGTTCTCAATCGCACTGTATTCCCAGCCGAGCGGTTGGGCATACTGGCCGCCTTCGATGATCCATTCGGTGTCCGGGATCACAAAGCTGCCGCCGTGGTCACTCAAGGCGATAGGGTTCTTGACGATCTGCTTCGTCTCGAAGTCGCGCAGATCAATTACGGCCAACCGCGCGTTCGACTTGTCATTGATAAACACGAACTGGCCATCGTAATCCCCGTCAGTTTCGCTCAGGGCGGGGTGATGGGTGTCACCCCATGTCAGATGTGATCCTTCCGGGCTGCCGTCGGCCAGAATCTGTAGCGAGTGTTCCTCACCGTAGCCAAAACCTTGCCACGGCTCCGGGGTAAAGACGGCGATCTGCTTGATGATGCGCATCGACGGGATGCCGATGACGTACATCTGTCCGCCATGCCCGCCACTGGCAAACATGATGTAGGGATCATGCTGACCACTGGGGGTATACGTCTTGAGCGCCGCCGCCATGTCGGCCGGGGTCAGGCCGCGTGCTTCGGCGATAGCGTTCAGGTCATCATTTGACCCGGCTACCAGGTCAGCACCGCCGCTTTCGGCTGCTGAATCCTGGCAACTGACAAATATGACAGCTGCCGCGATCAATGCCAGCAGCAGCGTTACGACACCTATGCTTCTGTTAAACGATCTTTGAATCTTCATCCTCTCGTAACTCCTGTGTTCCTGCCAGAGGCGCAGGGTTGTGGGGAATGTGAGCCTTGATGACGGAAGCTTACAGGGTGAAGAGGCGCCTATCGTTGCAAAACTGCAAAGTTAGGCGAAAGAGGCGAGCGCAGAGCTCGCGAGGCTAGGCGTCGGGCGAGGATTTGGGGTCGGGGAGGTCTTCGGCGATGGCCACGATTTCGTGAGCCTTGCGCAGGGTGACTTCCCGGCGGCCGGTGCTGATATAACCAGCTTGTTCCCAGCGGCTCAGGATGCGGCTCACCTGATACAGGTTGGTGCCCGACATTTGGGCGATGTCTTCGCGGGTCAACGGAGTGTCGATCAACACCCCCTCGTCCGTACGGCGGCCGAACTGGCGCACAAGGCGCAGGATGGTGCGGGCTACACGCTGTTCGACGCGCTGGGTGGCCAGTTCCTCGAACTGGCTCTGCATCTGGCTGAAGCGCTTGCCCACCATGGCCATGCCGTTGAGCGCCAGTTGCGGCCGCTCGCGCATCAGCTTCAGCATGGTGTCGCGGTCCCAGCCGATGACGGTGCACGCTTCCAGTACTTCGGCCGAGAGCGGGTAAGGTGTGTTGTTCAGGGAGACGATGATGCCCAATCCCTCACCCGGTCCGAAAATGTTGACGATGACTTGATGGCCGGCGGGGGTGATCTTGGTCAGCTTGACCTGTCCCTCGACAATGACGTACATCATGCGGGACTCGTCGCCCTGGTAGAAGAAAAACGCGCCGGGCTCCAGCGAGTAGAGGCGTCCCGCGGCAATGATAGCGTTACACTCCTCCGGGGCCAGATCGCGGAAGAGGGCGCATTGGCTGACGGTCAGACAGAGGTCAGTCGAGGACATGGTGCTGAACTGTAGCACCGATCCCGGTTTCCGCGTAGGTGGGCCGGCTTGTCGCCATCAGGACGGACCGGTAGCAAACACCGTTCGCCTACTTCTGCTACAATGTGCCCATGACCCATGACCCATGACAGGCCAGGCGAAGA
>CAYZLP010000872.1:0-2733 GCA_964478635.1 uncultured Caldilineaceae bacterium | reverse complement strand
ACCCTACGAGCTTTCCAGGCCCGCGCACTCGGCCAGACTATGCGACCTCTCCGTACCGGTCTGTCAGTATACGGCCTTTCCGTGACTTGGGCAAGTTTTGCCCGTTGAGGGCACAAAATTGATGCTTGACAAGGAGTAGCTTGCCTGCTACTCTATTGTCGCAATGTTACGACAAATATGTCGCATCATTGTTCTTCGCTGAGTTCCGACCAAATGCTTGCCGCCGATCATCCATTCAACGTAATTTATCCAGCCTGGCAATAGTGGAACGCGGATTGACCGAATCTACGCGAATTCTCATCCAGATCGATCAGCGGGAATCCGCCAAATCCGCTCAATCCGCGTTCTATCTGACTGAATAAGTCGTTCAACCGATCGTCTGTTCAACAAGGAGCGCACCCACCGTGCTGACGCCGCCGGCCACCGTTGAACTAATCGAAGTCGGCCTGCGCGATGGGCTTCAGAGTGAAGCGGCGCTCGTACCCGCCGCAGAGAAGATCGCGCTGATCGACGCCCTTGCGGCTGCGGGGATGACCCGGATTCAGGTCACTGCATTCGTGCATCCCAAGCGCGTGCCCCAAATGGCCGACGCCGAAGAACTCTGCGCTGCCCTGCCGCAACGCCCCGGCGTTATCTACAGCGGGCTCGTGCTCAATCTCAAGGGGGTGGAGCGGGCAGCTGTGGCGGGTCTTTCCCATGTCGATATGGGCCTTTCGGCCAGTGAAGCCCATAGCCGACGCAATGCCAATCGCAGCGTGGACGAGGCTCTGGCAGAGTTTGGCGCCATGGTCGACCTGGCCCGGGCAGAGGGCATGCGCGTGCGCGGCGCCGTCCAGTGTGCGTTTGGTTATCAGGCGCCAGACGATGTCGACTCCGGGCGCGTGCTCGAGATCGTCGATCGCTATCTGACGCTCGGCATTGACGAAGTAGCGTTGGCGGATTCGGCCGGTTTGGCTGACCCAGGTCAGGTTGCCGCGCTGGCCGGGCAGGCGTTGGCCAAGCTGGGCGACCGGCCGCTCATCCTGCATCTGCACGATACCCGGGGGCTCGGTCTGGCCAATCTCTTGGCTGCGCTGCAGGTGGGCGTCCGCCACTTCGATACAGCCTTTGGTGGGCTGGGCGGCTGTCCCTTTATCGATGGCGCGGCCGGCAACATCGCGACCGAAGACACAGTTTATCTGCTCGATCGCCTGGGGATTGTCACAGGAGTGGACGCCGCCCGCGTTGCAGAGATTTCCCGGCGCGTCGGCCATGTGCTGGGCAAGACCCTGCCGGGCCGGATGACCGGACTGTTGACCGCCGAGCCGGCGGGATAGGCAGAAAGTACCGTCACATCATGGGCCAAACCGTTTCGGAAAAAATCATCTCACAACACGCAGGATATCCAGTCGCCGCCGGCGATATCGCCATCGTGCCGGTCGACGGCGCCATGGCCACCGACGCGACCGCGCCTTTCGCCATCCAGGCATTTGAGGCCATGGGCGGCACGCGGCTCTGGGATCCGGCGCGTGTTTCGTGGATTTTGGATCATGCGACGCCGCCACCCAACGAGCGGATCGGCAATCTCCATCGGCTCATGCGCGATTTCCATCAGCGCGTGGGCGGTCACTTCTACGAAGTCGGCGAAGGCATCTGCCACCAGCTTATGGTCGAAGATGCCCGGGTCCAGCCGGGCCAAATCTTTGCCGGGGCCGATTCACATACGCCGACATACGGTGCGCTAAACGCATTTGCCGTAGGCGTCGGCTCGACCGATCTGGCCGCAGTTCTATTGACCGGCAAGATTTGGCTCAAAGTGCCGGAGACCATCCGATTGGAGTTGACCGGCGAATTGCCGGCGGGCATATCAGCCAAGGATCTGATCCTCTTCCTGGTCGGCCAGATGGGCATCTCCGGTGCGACCTACAAGGCCATCGAATACACCGGTCCGGCGTTACGCACGCTCTCATTGGCCAGCCGCATGACGGTCGCCAACATGTCGGCTGAGATGGGGGCCAAGACCGGTCTGGTCGACCCGGCCGGCCTGGAATTGCCCTATGCCTTTGCGCCGGTACTGCCCGACGAAGATGCCGCATATGTGGCAAGCCACCGCTTCGACGTCAGCCGGTTGCGTCCGCAACTCGCGGTCCCTCATTCGCCTGACGCCATCCGCCCTATCGACGAGGTCCTCGGCCGGCGTATCGATCAGGCCTTCATCGGCTCCTGCACCAATGCGCGGCTGGAAGATTTGCAGATGGCGGCTCGGGTGTTGGCAGGGCGCAAGATCGACCCCCGCGTACGCCTCATCATTGCCCCGGCTTCCCGGCGCGTCTTCAACGCGGCTCTCAAGGACGGCACGGTCGCGACGCTCTCGGAGGCGGGCGCAACCTTCATCACGTCGGGCTGCGGCCCTTGTGTCGGCACCCATCAAGGCGTTCCGGGCGACGGCGAGGTGATCATCTCCAGCACCAACCGCAACTTCCGCGGGCGCATGGGCAATCCCCGGGCTGAAATCTACCTGGGATCGCCGGCGGTGGTGGCGGCTGCGGCGGCAACCGGGCGGATTACCGATCCGGCGGAGGTGTTGGCGGGTGAGGCCTGGGAGTTGCTATAGGATTCTGGGGAGATGACAGTGAGCGTACTGCGCGGGATGGCCCACGTATATGGGGACGATATCGATACGGACCGGATTATTCCGGGGAAATATACCAAGACGCTGGATGTGAGCCATCTGGCCGCCCACGTACTGGAGGA
>CAYZLP010000871.1:0-2750 GCA_964478635.1 uncultured Caldilineaceae bacterium | reverse complement strand
ACCTTTGTGCGTTTTCTGCCGCCATTACAACGTCGGCGGTGTGCCGGGCGAGCCGGACTGTGCGGCATTCGCCGAGATTCCGGACCCGATCTTCCGCGGGGCGTTTGACCACCGGCAGCCCTTTCCCGGGGACAACGGGATCCGCTTTGAGCTTGAGCCCGCCTTCGAGGCGGATTTCGCCGAGTTGGAGACCGTGCGCCGGGAACTGTCGGAGCACGCGTCCCCTCGACACCGATCGCTTTCACGCTAGCAACGGCGCGTCCGATGGAGGCCTACCCGGAAACTTCGGAAGAATCCTACAGACTTTGTCCGGATGTGTTTTTAGTCTGACTCCCATTTGCGCGGTGTCAGGTTCTGTATCACAGGCTTTTTTTTTGGGGCGCATTTTTCTCAGGCGGTCGGGTAGGCAGTCCCCGGGGCGGGGCAGGGAGGACTAGGATACGCATGCATATTCGTCAGAAGGCTTCGCCAACCGTACGGTTTGGTCTGGATGACCGAACGAAACGGCTCCCAGCGGCAGGGTTCGCACACCCACGACGGTTGGGTTCCGTTGTGTCCATCCTGGCGGTCGGGGGGAACCTCAGTCTGCCGGCCGCGATGGGTGCGGCTCCGGATACCGCATGCGCGGCCGAACTCACATGCGCCCGCGCGACGACGGCGGCGGTCGAGCACGAGTTCTCCAGCGGACCGGATCTGTCCACGTGGCGTCGGGTTGTTGCCGCGCCAGAGCGGAGTCTCCTCCGTACGGCGGAGCCCCTGGCTCCGACCGAAAGGCAGGACGAGGTTACCCAGATGAAGCTGGTTCTGGTCCCGGGTGCCTGCTACCTGGCGGACCTGGATGAGGGGCCTCGCAGGGTCTGCATCGACCCTTTCTACATCGGCGCCTTCGAGGTCACCTTCGATGAGTACGACCGCTTTGCGCTGGCCACTGGCCGCAAGCTTCCGGATGACGAGGGTTGGGGGCGCGGCCGACGGCCGGTGATCAATGTCGGCGTCTACGATGCGCTGAACTTTGCCAAATGGCTCAGCCGCAAGACCGGTCATCATTACCGGTTGCCGACCGAGGTGGAGTGGGAGCACGCGGCCCGCGCGGGCGCGACGACTTCGTTCCCCTGGGGGGAGGATATCGGAACCAGCCGTGCGAACTGCGTCGGTTGCGGCAGCCAGTGGGACGACGAGAAAACCGCACCCGTCGGGTCCTTTGCCCCCAATGCATGGGGGCTTCACGACGTAATAGGCAACGTGGCTGAGTGGACCTGTTCCATGCGGGACCCGGATCCGGCTCACTCTTTCGAGCGCTGCGACAGTATTTACGAGACCCGACGCCGCGCTTACCGCAACGGCAGCTGGAGCGACGGGCCGGACAGGCTGTCGGTGAGCTTCAGGGATTGGAACGCAGCGATGCGGAAGACCGACTTTGTCGGATTTCGCCTAGTGCGTGAGTGCGGTGAGTGTGAGCAGACCGTTCCTTCGCCGGCCCGGGACGGGCTTGCGGAACATGATACAGACTGAGGGAGGTATGCGATGCACTACAAACCCCTGATCCTGGGTTGTGTGGGATGTGTCCTGCTCCTTTGCGCCGCGGGCGCCTTCGCGGACCGGGGCGCCGAGTTGTACAAGGAGAAGACATGTCACGCCTGCCACGGGGAAGACGGTACTCACCCCATAACGAGGGACTATCCGGTTCTCGCTGGCCAGCCTGTGGATTACTTGGTACGGCAGATGAAGGATATCCGAGACGGCCGCCGGACTAACGGCCTTTCGGAGTCGATGCGGACCGTGGTCGCCGGAGTGACGGACGAGGAGTTTCAGGACATCGCCGAGTGGCTCGCATCACGCTGGTAGGTCCTCGGCAACGAAAAAGGGGCCCGAAGGCCCCAATAGGTTGACATGGCCCGCTCTAGGCGGGCTTTTTGTTAGCCGTCACTTGAAGGCGTCGTGGACGATGTTCTTGTACCAGCTGTAGGCGTATTCCACCTCGCGCTTGTGAGCTTCCTCGCTGGCGTCCATAGGGGTGACGCCACCTGAGTTAGGAACATCCGTGATTTTGCCGTCCGCGCCGAGCTTGTATACGGCGGCGACGGAGATACCCCACTCGGGACCGGCGATGGAGTAGCAGGTGTTGACATAGGAGGGAACGCCCACCTCACCCTCGTTGAGGAGTGCGACCACCGCGGCGGCACAGACCTTACCCTGGCTGTTCGCGGCGTAGCCCGACTTGGGCATGGCTCCGGCGATGGACGCGTCGCCGATGACATGAATGCCAGGTTGCAGCTTGGACTCGAAGGTCTTCTGGTCCACCGGGCACCAACCGGAGTCGTCGGCCAGTCCGGAGGTCTGCGCAATGGTGCCGGCACGCTGGGGCGGGATGACGTTCAACACGTCCGCCTTGATCTCGTCGCCGAAGCTGGTCTCGGCCGTCATGCCGCCGGCATCGACCTTGACCACGGCCGCATCCGGACCCGGACGCCATTCGATCATGCCAGGGAAGAACTTCTCCCAGGCCTGCGTGAAGAGCCCCTGCTTGGAGAACTTCTGCTTCGCGTCGAGGATCAGGATCTTCGATTTGGGCTTGTTCGCCTGCAGATACATGGCGATCTGGCTTGCGCGCTCGTAGGGCCCCGGCGGGCAGCGGAAGGGGTTCGGCGGGGCGACGATGACCACGGTGCCGCCATCGGCCATCGCCTCGAGCTGGCCGCGAAGGATCTTGGTCTGCCCGCCCGCCTTCCAGGCATGCGGCCGCGTGTTCG
>CAYZLP010000870.1:0-2753 GCA_964478635.1 uncultured Caldilineaceae bacterium | reverse complement strand
CGGCGCGCCAGTGATAGGACCAGACCGGGGCGCTGACGGCTACCAGGGCCAGACCCGTCGCCAGGGGTTGGGCCCAGATTGGCTCGGTGCTCATGAGTGCGCTGCGGTTCAATAGGGCATCCAGGAGGGCGCTGAGGATTTCGACCAATCCGAGCCAGAGCAGGGCCAGAGCCGTGGCCGCAACCGCATAGTAGTAGATCCGGCGAATCGTGACCGCCTCAGGGCTTTCACCGTAACGACTGGCTTCGGCGTGCAGCTCGCGCCGGTACCACAGCCAGCCGACCAGACCGGCCGGGACAAAGCTGATGGGCCTGCCCATGCGCTCAAGCAATTCTTTGGGCGAGCCGTCGCCCGTGCCGAAGAGCACCAGCAGCCCTTCCCGGAGCAGCATGGCCCCGGGTGCCAGGACGGCCAGCGCAGAAATGACGACGGCAGCGTAGAGGTAGAAACGGCGCAAAGCCGTTGCCGCTTCCGCCGGATTGGCGGCGATAATGGCCTGCCAGCGCTGTTGATTCAGGTGCAACATGAGTGCGCCGACCAGCAGCTGGGCCAGGCCGCTGCTCAGCTGGTTCTGCCACCAGCCGAATTCTATGGTCAATGCGCCCCGGCCCACCAAAAGCTTCCAGACTACTTCGAGCATCTGCGCACTGCCCACAATGACCAACGCCAGCCCGATAAGGCCCAAAATCGTCTGAAAGAGGCGGCGTACCGTACCGGCCCGGGTCGTTTCACGGCCGTAATCGCCGTCGGCGCGCAGGATGTACCGCCAGTAGGCGTTCAGCGCGAGACCGGTGGCGCTCATCAGCGCCAAATGCAGCCAATCGCCGGGCAGAATCGCGCTGCGCTGGGGCGCGCCCCCAAAGGCCAGGAAGCCCGCGCCGGCCAGCAAGTCATAACCGCGTACAGCCGCAAAGCCAATGGCGACACCGGCTGCGCCGTAGAGATACAGCTTGCGTAGGGCGGCCCGTCGTTCCTCTTCATCCGTCAATCGGCGCTGGATATAGCCCCAGTGGAGCAGGAAGATGGGCAGCGCGACCAGGAGGATGCCGCCATTCCGGGCCACGGCGTTGCGCCAGTAGTCACCCACGCCTGCGGCAAGGATGCCGGTGCTGCCCAGCCAGATGTCGCTTAACACCATGAGCAGCCCGTCGACGGCGAAGAGGCCGGCGACCAGACTGACCAGCGCCACAAAGTAAAAGTAGAAGCGCCGGACGGCAGCCAGGCTAATATTCGGATGGCTGAGGCTCGTCTGTTCGGTCATGGTCAGCTCGGATCGACCCCATCCTCGGCTTCATCGCCGGGCGCGCGCTCCGATTCCTCCCCGAGTTTCTCCGTCTGGACGGCTGCCGCCTGTGACGCCTCGAACTCGGCGATTTCCTGCTGCAGCACGGCGATTTTGAAGATTAGCTGGGCCGCTTCCACCTCACCCTGGGCGGCCCGTCGACGCAGCGCTTCCACGATGGCCGCCAGTTCAGCATCGCTGATGTGCGGGCAGGCCGGGTGCGCAGCGATGGTAGCTGCCAAATCGTCGCCCGTGGCTTCGAGCCGGACATTGTTGCCGCTGTTGCCCAAACCGAGGATGAGCACCCCCGGCAAGCGCAGGCGGCTGCGGACGAAATCAACGGTTGTGCCGGTTGCGGTTAGGGGTGCAGTAAGCGGATTCATGGCCAACCTCCTGTCGGCGTTAGTAGAAATACTCCGTACTATTCACTTTCCAGGCGTCTCCCTCGCGGATGACTTCCACTGTTCGTTCATAACTATAAGTGGATCCGGCGCCGAAGGGGCCCGTATTGCTATAGTTATCGATGACGAACGTGACATAGGCCAGGTCCGGCTCGGCTTCGTTCGTGGATACGTTGATGATGCGCATGCGCTGCGCGCCATTGGGGCGATAAGACTCGAGGGGGCCGTAGCCGCCCTGTTTGTCGATATCTGCGAGCGCAGACTCGGAATAGTATTGGCGAGCTTTGGCAGGATTGCCTTGCTGCAGGGCAAGAAAGATGTTGTAGACGGGCGTGGCAGGTCCATCTTCCGTCAGGAAGGCTGCATCCTGCGTCGGCGCGCCGGTGCGACTGACGCTCACGACGGCGGCAATGAGGAGGGCCGCAACGACGGCAATGACAATCCAGGTGAATTTGTCGAGCTTCATGGCAGCATGCTTCCCTCTCCGCAATAGGCGCGCGTGGTTCAATCGTGCTTGATCACGTAACGTCGCCCGAAGCGTCCTCGTTCCGGCATATCTCTATGGTAACATGGGAGAGTGTTTGATGGATGCTCGCCACGTTCTTGCTTTGGGTGACGTTCTTCCGGCCGGAAGAAGGCAAGCCGGCCGGCTTACGCTGATTAGAATAACTTCATGACACTGCGCTATACGCTCTTCGTGGTGCTGACGCTGGCGATGACTGCGTTTCTCAGCTACGGCACCTATACAACCAATCGACTGCTGCGCACCTGGGTTCCGGACCGGAACTTGCTGCTCTTGCCCGGCGAAACTGTCGTGCGGCTTTTTCTCATTGCCGGCTGCATCGGCTTGGGAATTCTGAGCGGATTGCCTTACGGACAGTTGGGTTGGACCTGGACGGGGTGGGGCGCCAATCTTTTGCTGGGGAGCCTGTTGGGGGCGCTTCTGGCCTTCCTGTTTATTGCCGGCACTCGCCGTCTCTTGCGTACTCGAGGAAGCCGCTTCTACTCCGATCAGATTCTGGTGCATATCGTGCCAAAAACAGGGAGGGAGTGGCTATGGGTCGCGCTGG
>CAYZLP010000869.1:0-2756 GCA_964478635.1 uncultured Caldilineaceae bacterium | reverse complement strand
GGTAAATCGGCGCGACCCAACAGTCGCTCAGCGACCCGCAGGTTCCCGCTTCCCAATCACCATCGGCAGCCCGTTCTCAATCTCCAGCAGAGCATTGATCACAAAATCAGCCTCATAGCCGGGGATGAACTGGGGGTCGAACCGCTGGGCCAGGATAGCCAGCATGATGTGCATTTCCAGTAGCGAGAAGTGATTCCCCAGGCAGATGCGCTGGCCACTGGCGAACGGATGGTACGCCTGCGGATGGCGCGCCTTTTCTGCGTCGGGTGCGTGACGGTCGGGGTCAAAGCGAAGTGGGTCTTCCCAGAAGCCGGGATGCCGGTGGGTGAAGTAGGGGAGCAGCATGATCACTGTCCCGGCCTTCACCTCGTAGCCGTCGATGACGTCATCGGCAATGACATCTTTGGCGTACATTGGAGCCGGTGGGTAGAGGCGCAACGTTTCCTTAATTGTGCGCAGTGTATACGGCAGTCGCTTCAGATCCTCCAGTGTGGGCACGCGGCCGCCCAGCTCGCGATCAAGTTCCTCATGCAGCTTCGCCTTCACCTCCGGATTGGCCGCCAGAGCGTACCAGGCATGGCTGATGGTGCGGGCTGACGTTTCGTAGCCGGCAAAGAAGTTGGTCATCGCCTCATCACGTAGCAGATCGCGGGTCATGCGCTCGCCCGTCTCCGGGTCTTCGACAAGGATCAATTTCGAGAGCAGGTCATCAGGATAGTCCGCCTCGTCCAGGGCCAGTCGTTCGTCCAGGATGCCGTTGATGTAGGCATGGACCAGGTCATGGGCCTTCCAGTACTCGGTGTTGCTGGGGGTCGGCACCCAATCCGGTAAGCTGAACGGGTTATTGGCGACGGCCGCCGCGTAGACAATCATCGTCTCGACCGCCTCCTTAATCTCCAGAACATCTTCTTCCGACTCAGTGCTGAAGATCGCCTTGAGCACAATGGAGGCCGTGACGAGCGCCATTTCATCGAAGATCTCCACCGGGGTGCCCTCAGCTGCCAGCCTGTCCCAACGTTCTGACATGGCCAGCGTGTCACGAAGCATGATATCGGCAAAGTCCTGGACCCCGCGCGGCGTGTAGAACGGAGCCATCAGCCGGCGCTGGCGACGCCACAAATCGCCGGTGCTGGTGATAATGCCGTCACCCACGACATACTTGCGCACCGGCTCATAGCTTTCCAGCTTCTCGTAGTTTGAGGCGTTGGTAATGGTCACGTGGCGGACGTGGTCAGGGTGAATGACCATCACCAGCCGCTTCGGGCCAACCTTCACCTCGAATATGTCGCCGTACGTGCGCCAGCTCTCGCTGATGAAGTCGAGCATCCCCTGCTGACTCATGTCGCGAATGTTCTTGAGACCGAAGAAGCTCCTCGGTCCGGGCAATGGTTTCTGAATCGTATCGAGTATCATGTTTGGCTCCCGAATGGTGGCTTGCTACTGTCTCTTTGCCGGTTTCCCACGTAGGATGGAGGAAGTCTGACCCGTGAACCGGCTACTTCGGATTATACCCGACCACCCCTGTCCGAGCCTTGCGCGGCGGCTGTCAAGGCGCAAACTATGAAGCATCTACTCAGGAAGGAGCGTCTTTGTCTGGCCGGACACGCGCCCAATGTTCAGCGATCTCATCCCGGCGGCATACCCACACCGCGTCATGTCCTTGCACGTAATCGAGAAAGCGCGCCAGAGCCATTGCCCGCGCAGGGTGGCCGCTAATTCGTCCATGCAGGCCCACGCTCATCAGCTTGGGCCTCGTTGCGCCCTCCTGCCATAGCAAGTCAAAGGCATCCTTCAGCGTGTTGAAGAAATCAGCACCGGAAGAGAAGCCTGTGGGCAGCAGATAGCGGGCGTCATTGTTGACGAGCGTATAGGGGATGACGAGGAGTGGGGGCGACCCCGCAAGCCAATAGGGCAGGTCATCATTGTAGGCGTCGGATGTGTAAAGCATCCCTGCCTGCTCACGCACAAGCTGACGTGTGTTGTGGCTGACGCGTCCTGTATACCACCCGACCGGCCGCTTGCCGCAAATCTGTTCAATGAGGGCAATCGTCCGCCGGATGTGCTGTCGCTCTTCTTCTTCGGAGATGCCGTGATAATCAATCCAGCGGTATCCGTGTCCGGCCACCTCATGCCCCCGGCTGGTGAGGGCACGACCTAGTTCGGGGTTGAGTTCCAGCGCCCGGCCGGCGGCAAACGCCGTCAGAGAAAGACCGCGCGCGTCAAAGAGATCCAGGATGCGCCAGGCTCCCGCGCGAGAGCCGTATTCATACAGGCTTTCGACACTCAGGTCCCGTTCTCCCAGGCGAGGCACGCGGCCGGGCAGTTCCTGGAGGTAGGTCTCCGAACGGTCGTCACCATTGAGGACGGAAAGCTCGGCGCCTTCCTCGACATTAAGCACAAACTGAACCGCCACACGCGCGCCGTTGGGCCACTGTGGATGAGGCGGACGGCCGCCGTAGCCGATCAGATCGCGCCCGGGCATCGTCATCCCAACTCGAAGGTGGTCACGCCAAAGATCCGTTCATCAGCCAGCAAGGGAGGATCGCCCAGGTACATGCGCGCAGTCCCGAAGACTTCCTCCATCTGATGCCGCGCGACCAGTTCCATCGCGGCCGGATTGTTCTCCGGGGCATCCAGATAAAGGGGGCCACCGGCGGCGAATTCGGCCAGCCGAAGGTAGAGCGCTTCCGCTATCGACCCGTCTTCGGCGAACAATGGACCGACAAGGCACTCTCGATCCTCAACAACTCGGGCCC
>CAYZLP010000868.1:0-2762 GCA_964478635.1 uncultured Caldilineaceae bacterium | reverse complement strand
CGTCTCAAGGTGCGACGATGCCAGAACAAAGCGTGTGAACGCCACCACAAAGCGTATCGACCAGAAGGCGAAGGGGCTTGGGCATTGCCCGAGCACGAGTTCGGACTGGATGTAATCGCCCAGATAGGCGCTCTACGCTACCAGCAGCATCAGACCGTCAGCGAAATCCATGGGCATCTGTGCCAGCGAGGGCTGGCGATCAGCGAACGGACGGTGACAAACCTGCTCGACCGCTATGATGAGTTGGTCGCCATTCACCTGGGTGAGAGCGAGCGGCTCCAGCGTCTTATGCAGGAGCAAGGGCGGGTCGTTCTGGCCTTGGACGGAATGCAGCCGGACGTTGGGCACGAAGTACTCTGGCTGATCCGGGATTGTCTGTCAGGTGAAGTGTTGCTGGCACGCTCTCTCCTATCTGCCGAAGGCGAAGCTTTGGCGGCATTGCTCTCTGAAGTGGCAGAGAACCTACCCGTTCCCATCGTCGGCGTTGTCAGCGATGGCCAACGCTCCATCCGGAAAGGCGTTGCGTTGGCGTTCCCGGAAGTGCCCCATGGGCTCTGCCACTTTCACTATCTGCGAGAAGCAGCCCGGCCCATCTACGAAGCAGACCGTCATGCCAAGAAGGAACTGAAGAAACGAGTCCGTGGCGTGCGGGGCATCGAACGCCAGGTAGAAGCCTCGGACGAGCCCATAGACCAGGTCATCCAGGACTACTGCGGCGCAGTCCGCAGTGCCTTAACGGATGATGGCAGGCCCCCGCTTGATGCGGCAGGTCTGCGCCTGGAGGAACGTCTTTCTGCCATTGCGGACAGTCTAGACCGCATGGCGAAAAAAGGGGACTTCCACTTGAACTCCAGCGACTAAATGCCATACTGCACAAAGCACTACATGAGACCAGCGATCTCTGGCCGTCCGTGCGCAAGGCTTATCAATGGGTCTATGCCGCAGCCGATATCTTGGATAATCCCGATGAACTCAGTCACGTTGCCGTGCGCCGCAAACTGAGTGGCATTGTGGGTGCGATGCAGCGTTGGCAGTCGCTGGCGGGTCCGTTGCAACCGGCCGTGGCTCATTTCCTGAAAGTAACGCGTAGCTATTGGCCTGGACTCTTTCATTGCTATGCGGTTCCGGATTTACCCCGGACAAACAATGATCTGGAGCATCTTTTTGGCCGCTATCGACATCTGGAACGACGTATCACCGGGCGCAAAGTCACTTCTCGCTCTCTGGTTCTGCGAGGAAGAGCCCGTCTGGTTGCTGCCGTTGCAACGCAGCAGAGGCTATTCAGCCCGCATGAATTGATTCCAGACGATCTGGATTCCTGGTATCGGTTGCGCAATGAACTCGAAGCTCGCTGCTTCCAACGACGCCGTCAACTTCGTTTCAGACGAAACCCGGATGCCTATCTCGATGAACTCGAACAACGACTGCTCAAGTTAACTTTGCCGCCGTAGAAAAAAACCGCGCAGATCTGCTCGATCGGCGCCATCCGCGGTCTATTTGCGAGCAGGAGTACGTTATTCGGAGGCGTTCTGCCCGGCAATCCAGGCATCGGCCGCGGTGAGGGCGTCCTGCAGCGCGCCGCCGTAGGTTGCCTCAACCGGGAAGATGTTTTCCTCACCGATCAGATCGAGCAGGCCCGTATCCTCCAATTGTTCGACGACCCGCTCATCCACGCCCACGAGCATGAGCAAGTTGTCCTGGGCCTGGAGCTCCTTCGTGTAGCGCTCGATGACGCGAATGAAGGTGCTGCCGACTTCCTCCCGGTCGCGCAGGCCGAGCAGGACGACGGCGTGCTCGGCGTCGCCTACATCGGGCAGCTGCGCTTCAAATTGGGCCGCGCCGGCGAAGAAGAGGCTGCCCACCGGCCGCAAAATGATCGTTTCGTTGCTCGATAAGGTCTGCGGCGCTTCGGCCTCGGCGAAGGTCCCGTCCTCCTGCAAAATGATCTGTTCGATCTCCACCTTCTCCGCAGACTGGTAGACATACAAAACAACGTGAAAGATGACGCCCAGGGCCACGGCGTACTGGATGGGCAGGAAAAGGGTCGCGACAAATGTGATCAGCATGATGGTCATGGGCACGGCGCCGGTTCGCCAGACAAAGCGCATGCGGTGAACCTTGATCATGCTGAAGCCGACCATGACCAGCAGGCCGGCCAGCGCGGGCAGAGGGAGCTGCTCCAGCAGGGGGGCGAAGAGGAGCACGGCCACGGCCCCAAAGAGGCCGGTGAAGATGTTGGCCCAGCGCGACGTCCCGCCCACACTCTTGATCAGCGTCGTGCCCGAGAGGGAGCCGCCCACGGGAATGCCGCCCGTAAACCCCACGGCAACGTTGGCCAAGCCCTGCCCCCGGAAGTCACCCGAGGGATCCGGATATTCGCCGTCGGGATTGGGTACGCTCTGACTGACCCCGGCCGCCTGGACCAGGGCGATGAGGGCAATCGCCAGTGCCGGTACGATCATCTGGGGAATCAACGCCAGGTCGGGGAGGTGGGGCATGGGCAGCGCCCGGGGAATCTCCGTCGTGTCACCCACCAGGGCGATGGACGGCATGCTCAGGATTGCAGGAACCAGAGCTGCCACGATCAGCCCGACTGCGTAGCTATAGCGGGCATAGCGGGTGCGCTCCACGCCGAAGATTACGGCGATGGTCAGCAGGCCGATGGCCAGGGTCGGCCAGTCGATCAAGGCCGGGTGGAGCGCCGTATCGACGGCGCGGAAGACCTTGTTGTTGGCGTCGCTGTAGTAGCCGGTGAGGTCGCC
>CAYZLP010000867.1:1711-2767 GCA_964478635.1 uncultured Caldilineaceae bacterium | reverse complement strand
TCCTGGGCGTCATCGGCCCGGTGCGCATGTCCTACGGCCGGACCATCGGCGCCGTGCGCTTCGTGGCCGCGCTGATGAGCGAAATGGTCGAAGAACTATATGGCTACTGAGTGCTCTGTTAACCTGAATCTTGCATATGTCATTCTGTTCGTGTAACGGCCGCAGGGCGGCCGTTACACGAACAGAATGACAGAAATTAACCTAACGCCGCACTGAGTGGCGTCTCACGTAAAGCAGGTTAGTGTATGGAACAGCATCAAGAATCGACCGCAAGCGCGGCGGAGGCTGCCGATTTGGAGCGCGAAGCGGTTGCACCCGCAGCAGAATCTAGTGCCGAAGAATCGGCCCCAGAAGAAGTGATTGCTGAAGCAGCGACCGATGATGGCGCCGAAGAAGGGACCGGTGACGACGCCGAGGAAGCCCAAGCTGCGAACGCCGCCCTGTCGTCCGCAGCAATCATTGGGCAACTCGAAGCCGAATTGGCGTCCGCCCGGGAAGAAGCCGCGGCCAATCTGGAGCAGATGAAGCGGGTGGCGGCCGAGTTTCAGAACAGCAAGCGCCGCCAGGAAAAACAGCTGGCCGACGCCATCGATCGGGCCGGCGCCCAGTTTGTCCAGAGCGCGCTGCCCATTCTGGATGACTTCGATTTGGCCTTTCAAAACGTGCCCGAAGGGTTGGACGGGGAAGATGCGGCCTGGCTGGACGGATTCCGCCAGATCCAGAGAAAATTGGCCGATCTGCTGGCAGCCCAGGGCGTTGAGTTGATCCCCCTTGAAGGCGAGTTCGATCCGAACCGGCACGAAGCCATCTCCAGCGAACCTTCGGAGGAGGTGGAGAGCGGCCACATTATTGAAACGCTGCGCGCCGGCTACACCCATAAAGACCGGGTTCTGCGCCCCGCGCTGGTGCGCGTTGCCATGTAGCGTACGGCTCAACAAGGCGTTTGGGTGCGATGCAGAAAGAGATGCGTCGGTCCCTTGGAGCAATCATGACTGCCATCGAAGCCCAGAGCGGCCGGGTGGACAACCGAACCCTTTCAGGCATTCGCCCTTTCGA
>CAYZLP010000867.1:0-1611 GCA_964478635.1 uncultured Caldilineaceae bacterium | reverse complement strand
CCCGGATACCGGGGCCGGGGCATCGCCAAGAAGCTCATGCTCACGGCCCTCGACCACATCGAGCAGGCCGGCGCCCAGTGGGCCGTGCTCCAGGTCTACGAGGCGAACGCGCCGGCCCGCCATATTTACGAAGCCATGAACTTCGAAAATCTGGGCGGAACCGCCGAACTGCGGCTGAAGCGCGTGCCGCCGCTGCCGGAGGGCGCAGTGGCCCCCCTTTGGCCGGATATCCCCAATTTCTATACCTTCTCCGCCGGTCACTGGCCTGAACTCTACGAATTGGCCAATCGCCAACTCAGCACCCAGTCTCAGTGGTGGCGCCCTTTGCGGCGCAGTGACTTTCAAGTTACGGTCGAGGATCAGGCCGGCGAGTGGTTCTGGCGCAATCTCGGCCGCCAGAAGGTCTTCCGCCGCTGCATCAGGGTCACCGCCCGGTTTGATGCGGCGCTGGTGCTGAAAGCGCAACGCTGGAGCGGTGACCATGAACTCCAGATGTGGGTCCGGCCCGAGCATTACGGCCGTCACGAGGAAGCGCTCTTTGATTGGGTTGAGGCCACTCTCTATGACTATCCCCGGACCCCTGTGACCCTGTCGCTGCCGACAGAACACGCGGCCGGCCTGACTGCCGCCCGCAATCACGGCTTTGCGGTCACTCGCTCACTTCTGACCATGCGCAGAAAGATGAGGGACTAGGCGCGCATGACCCGCTTTCTCCATTTTGCCGATTGCCACCTGGGTTACAAGCAATACAACCAGAAAGAGCGCTTCAACGATTTCGCCCGGGCCTTTTTCGATGTCATCGATCGGGCCATCGAGGCAGAGGTCGATTTCGTTATATTGGCCGGCGATCTCTTCCAGAAGCGCTCCATTGATGCCCTGACGCTCAACCAGGCCATGAACGGCCTGGAAAGACTGGCCCAGGCCAAGATTCCCTGCATTGCCGTCGAGGGCAATCACGAACACGCTTACTATCAGGACGTCATCGGCTGGATGGAATTTCTGGCCCAGCGGCGCCTGCTGATTCTCCTGGACGCCGCATGGGTGGAAGGGCGCCCCCAGTTGACGCCCTATCATCCCGGCACGCGGCGAGGCGCCTACTTCGATCCGCTCCCGGGCGTGCGCGTCTACGGCATGCGCTATTACGGCGCCAGCACGGCCACTGCGGTCGAGACCTACGCCGCGGCGCTGGCCGAGCAGCCACCGGCGGCCGATATCCGGTACACGATCTTCATCGCCCACGGCGGTGTGGAAGGCGTGTTGGCCGATCAGGCCGGCGGACTGAGCGTGCGCGAGTGGTCGGTGCTCAAGCCCTACGTTGATTACCTTGCTCTGGGCCACATCCACAAACCCTATGCCTTCGATGACTGGATCTACAACCCGGGCAGCACCGAAACTTGCTCGGTGACGGAAGCCGAATGGGAGGACCGGGGTTATTTTCTGGTCGACATTCTGCCTGGCGGCGCGGATGGGGACGCCCCCCGTCACAGTGCGGAACTGCGCGCCAATCGGCGGCGGCCCTTCTATCGCCTAACCTTCAAAGTCGACCACGTTGCCTCGCCGACCGAGCTTGAAAGCCAGGTCGGTGAATTTCTCATGCGCAAAGCCCGGGAT
>CAYZLP010000866.1:0-2767 GCA_964478635.1 uncultured Caldilineaceae bacterium | reverse complement strand
GGCGACCCGGCGCGCTTCCTGACCTACGTCGTGGCGGCGCTGCAGACCATCGATCCGGACCTCGGACGCGGCCTTCTGGAGCGGCTGCAGTCTTCCCAGCCGCCGTCCCTCGAACCCATGTTAGAGCGGCTCCTCAACCAACTTGCCAATCTTCCCGGTCCTGTCGTCCTGGTGCTGGATGACCTTCACCTTGCCGGCCGCGCGCCGGTCTACGAGTGCGTTGCGTTTCTGCTCGAACACCTGCCGCCGCCGCTGCACCTGATCCTCACCACCCGCGAGGATCCGCCCCTGCCCCTGGCGCGCTACCGGGTCCGGGGCCAATTGACCGAAATCCGCGCCGACGATCTGCGCTTTGCGCCTGCCGAAGCCGCCGACTTTCTCGAGAAAGCCATGGACCTGGACCTGACCGGGGCCGAGATTGCGGCCCTCGAAGCGCGCACCGAAGGCTGGATCGCCGGGCTGCAGCTGGCGGCCCTCTCCATGCAGGGGCGCACGGACGTCGCCGGCTTCGTCCAGGCATTCACGGGCAGCCATCGCTTCGTGCTGGACTATCTCATGGACGAAGTGCTGCAGCATCAAACCGCGGATGTGCGCACATTTCTGTTGCAGACCTCGATCCTGGAGCGGCTGAGCGGGCCCCTGTGCGACGCCGTCTGCAGCCGCGACGATGGGCAAGCGCGCCTGGAGGCACTGGAGCGGGGCAACCTTTTTGTGGTTCCGCTGGACGATGAACGCCGGTGGTATCGCTATCATCACCTCTTTGCCGAGGTTCTGCAGGCGCATTTGCAGGCGGAACAGCCGGATGGGGTTCCTGCGCTCCACCGGCGCGCGAGCGCGTGGTACGAGCGGAACGGGCTGCCGGCCCAGGCAATCCACCACGCGTTTGCCGCCCGGGACTTTGCCCAAGCGGCGCGCCTCATCGAACTGGCCTGGCCCCCGATCTACAACGGCATCCAGCCGGCCGCCTGGCTCGGTTGGGCGCAGGGGCTGCCCGAGGAGATGGTGCAGGCGCGGCCGGTCCTCAGCGTCGGGTGTGCCTGGACATTGTTGGACTGCGGCGAGGTGGAAGGAGTCGACGAGCGCCTGCGCGACGCCGAGCGGTGGCTGAACGCTCCGGCCGGGCCGGCTCCGTCCGGGGCCGGCATGGTGGTCGTGAATGAAGCCGAATTCCAGGCGCTGCCGTCGACCATCGCCATGGGTCGCGCCTACCTGGCCCGCGCCCTGGATGATGAGGCTGCCACCGCCCAATTTGCCCGGCAGGCGCTCGACCTGCTGGCCCCGGAGGAACATTACTGGCGCGGCATCGCGGCCCTCTTCCTGGGTCTGGCCCATCAGAGCGGCGGCGACCTCGATAGCGCTTACCGGTACTTCGCCGGCAGCGTGGCCAGTCTCCACAAGGCCGGTCACGTCCATTTTCAGCTCGTGAGTACGGTCGCCCTGGCCGACATTCTGGTGGCGCAAGGCCGCCTGCACGAGGCGCTGCGCACCTATGAGCGGGCCCTGCACTTTGTCGCTGCCCAGGGAATTGATGCCCGCCGGGACGAGGCGAGCCTGCATGTGGGGTTGGGGGAGCTTCACCTTCAGCGGGGTGATGAGGCCCGGGCCGAAGAACACTTCCGGCGAGGAGAGCAGCTGTCCGAGTACACCTGGTCGCCCGCCACGGAAGCGCGCCTCTGTACGGCCCAGGCGCATCTCCAGGCCGCGCGGGGAGATCTTGACGCCGCGCTCGATCTGCTGAACCAGGCGGAGCGTCTGGCCGCACGACGGATGCCGTCCGATCTCCGTTCCCTGGCGGCAGTGCGAACCCGGCTCTGGCTCCGGCAGGGCAGATTGCCCGAAGCGCTGGCCTGGGTGCGCGCACGGGGGCTGGCGGCTGAAGACGCTGGCCGCTACCGGACAGAGTTTGAGCAGATCACCCTGGCCCGCGTCCGCATTGCCGAATACGAAAGCGGGCAGGCCGCACAGGCCATCGGCGCGGCCCTTGACCTGCTGGCGCGTCTCCTGCAGGGCGCGGAAGCGGAGGGCCGGACGGGCAGCGTGATCGAGATCCTGGTGCTGCAGGCCCGCGCCCATCATGCCCAGAACGATCTCCCCGCGGCGACCCGGGCCCTCCTGCGCGCCTTGGCCCTGGCCCAGCCTGAGGGCTACGTGCGCGTCTTTGCCGACGAAGGCCGCCCCCTGCAGCAGCTCCTGGCCGCGTGCCTGACCAGTGGCGCCGATCCAGGCTACGTCACCCGGCTGTTGGCCGCCATCTCTCCGCCAACCGACGGAGAACCGGCCGCGCCCGACGCCAACGAGCTGCTCATCGAACCGCTCAGCCGGCGGGAACTGGAAGTGCTCCGTCTGCTGGATGCCGGCTACACCAATCAAGCGATTGCCGATGAATTGGTGATCGCCCTCAGCACGGTGAAGAAGCATGTCAACAACATCTTCGGCAAATTGGGCGTAGCGAGCCGCACCCAGGCCGTCGGCCGCGCGCGTGCGTTGGCGCTTCTGTGATTGAAGCTTCCGTCTCCTCCATCCCCACACCTCCCTTCTAAACTGAACGCAGTACGAGACCAGATCCGGCAACGTGAAGGTTAACGAAATAATCTGGCAATCCAGTAGGTGCGGTTTCCAACCGCACGGGCTCCATCTACCTTTGGTGTTCTTGGAAGATCGTGCGATTGGAAACCGCACTTACGATTACCGGAATATTTCTTCAATCATCAACCAACCGCACGGGCACCATTTACCTCTGGTGTTCTTGGAAGATCGTGCGGTTGGA
>CAYZLP010000865.1:0-2771 GCA_964478635.1 uncultured Caldilineaceae bacterium | reverse complement strand
GCTTCCACAAAGGCCAGGGCCGGCTCGAAATGGACGTGATTCGGCGTCACGATATTGACGAAGTCAATGCGTTCCCCAACGGGTAAGGCGCTTTCTTTCTCCAGCATCTCCTGCCAGGAACCGTAGTTGCGCTCGTCGGCAATGAGCAGTTCCCGGCCCGATGCTTTGGCTTTCTCGGGCGTACTGGAAAAGGCGCCGGCTACGAGTTCGGTCAGCCCATCGGAGATGGCCGCCCGGCGATGGACCGCGCCGATGAAGGAGCCCTGTCCGCCGCCGATCTGGCCGAAGGTGATTTTGCGATCCAATGTGGTCATTGTTCCTCCTGGTTCTGGTGGTTGTGAGGTGTAAGAAGCCAGAGTCTTCGAATTGATTCTCGGCATGGTGGCTCTTCAGATTGTACCTTGACGCGTGCTTGACAGCAAACAAAATCGCCGTACTATGAAGAGCGGTAGCTCAACTCACCCAAGGAGCCGTATCGTGCAACAGATCGCCATTCCCAACACGGACCTGACCGTTTCTCGCCTGGGCTACGGCTGCATGAACATCGGCGGTCATTGGGATCGGTCGCCCCTGACCGAAGTCGACACCCAAGCGGCCGTAGCCGTCGTGACTGCAGCCTATGAAGCGGGCATCACCCTTTTTGATCATGCCGATATCTACATGATGGGCAAGTCGGAAGCGGTCTTCGCCGCCATGTGGTCGGCCATTCCCGGCCTGCGCGACAACATTGTCCTCCAATCAAAGTGCGGCATCCGCCTGCCCGACGACCCGACGCCGGGACTGCCCGGGCGCTACGATTTCAGCTACGAACATATCCTGGCTTCCGTCGAGGGGAGTCTTGCGCGTTTGGAGACGGACTATCTGGACATTCTCTTGCTCCACCGGCCCGATCCCCTGGTCGAACCCGAAGAAGTGGCCCGGGCGTTTCATGCCCTGCACCAAAGCGGTAAGGTGCGCTACTTCGGCGTTTCCAACCACACGGCCGGTCAGCTTGACCTCTTGCGCCGCTATGTCGATCAGCCCCTGGTGGTGAATCAGCTGGAGTTGAGCCTGCTTCACCCCTTTCTCATCGACGAGGGCATCATGGCCAACCGGGCCGACGGCGCCTGCGGATTGGCAAGCGGCATCCTGGATTACTGCCGGCTCCACGATATCTTCATCCAGGCCTGGTCCCCCGTGGCCGGCGGGCGCCTCTTCAACCCCTCGGCCGCGGCAGCGCCCAATATCCGGGCCGCCGGCGAGCTGGTGGCGACTCTGGCCGAAGCCAAGCGGACCAGTGAGGAGGCCATTGTGCTCGCCTGGATTATGCGGCATCCGGCCGGCATGCAGCCCATTATCGGCACGACCCAGCCCCTGCGCGTGCAGCGCAGTTGCCAGGCCGACGGGGTGACCCTTAGTCGCGAGGAGTGGTATGCGCTCTACACGGCGGCACGGGGCGCGTCGGTGCCGTGACACAGTAGTGGCAGCTACGATGGCGCCTTAACCTGAGTCTGCCTCCGCTGGCGTCCCTGGCGGCCGGGATGGCCTGTCAATACCGCAGCCTGAGCTTGTCGAAGGCGGGCCCGCCTTCGACAAGCTCAGGCTGCGGTTTGGATGAGGAAAACCAAGATTGCCTTGTCACCACCGGAGCAAAAATCATGGCCAGACGGACTGAAGTTTCGTTTGCGACGTTCAACCTCTACAACATCAATCTGCCGGGCCTGCGCATGTACAACGATCCGGACGGCTGGGACCAGGCAACCTATGACAAAAAGGTGGCCTGGACCGCCGCCATGTTGTGCGCCATGAACGCCGACGTTTGGGGCTTTCAGGAGCTCTGGCACAGTCAGGCTCTCGAGGATGTCTTTGTGGCAGCCGGGCTGCGGGAGGAATACGATCTCCTCATCCCGGAAAACCATGCCGGCGAGCGGATCGTGTGCGGCGGCGCGGTGCGCAAGGGGCTGCTTGAAGGCGAACCGGCATGGATCACGAACTTCCCCGACAGATTCCTGCTCCAGAGTTCGGGCGACGACCCCCAAACATCGGAAATCTCGGTCGCCATCGACCAGTTTTCCCGGCCGCCCCTCCACTTCACCGTGCGTCCCCGGGCCAAAGGCGATCCGATCTCCGTCTATGTGGCGCACCTCAAATCGAAGGCGCCCGCGAAAGTCTACGAAGAAGCATGGTACCGGCAAGAGCGGGAATTCTATTCCCGTCACGGGACGGCCCTCGGTTCGGCCCTAGCCACCATCCGCCGGACGGCAGAGGCCGCCGCGCTGCGCATGTTGCTTACCGAGGAGATGAAGGATAACGAAAATCCGGTGGTGGTGCTGGGGGATCTAAACGACGGCCAGCACAGCAACACCCTCAACATCTTGACCGGCCAGCCTAACTACCTGCTGAGCGGTCTGTCGAAGGGGGGCAGCGATACGGCCTTCTATACCGTAGGGATGCTTCAGGAATACCGCAGCTTGCGCAGCGTCTACTATACCCATATCCATCAAAACCTGCGCGAATCGCTGGACCACATCCTCGTTTCGCAAGAGTTCTATGACAACTCCCGCAAACGCCAGTGGGCTTTCAAGGGCATGATCGTCAACAACGACCATCTGAACGACGAAGAACACAAAGAGACCGGTACGTCGGACCACGGCATCGTGCGTGCCACGTTCGAATATCGCCCGATCAAATAAAAACGTTAAACAGAGAGCCCCAGAGAAAGGTTGCGAGTGCCCCAGTTTTCGTAGGTCCGGCAACCTGCCGGACGATCCGGTTGACCAGAGATGTCACGC
>CAYZLP010000864.1:0-2773 GCA_964478635.1 uncultured Caldilineaceae bacterium | reverse complement strand
GCGGCATCCTTGGCCCCGGCCAGGGCAGACAGCCGCGTCGGAATCTCGTCCCGGGAAATCTGGCCGCTGTAGACGCCGCTCGTCAGCGCGGCGAAGTTGGGTTGCGGCTCTTCGACAAAAAGCTTGCCCGCATCGGCGTTGCGCGCCACGGTCGAAGGGCCGACCCGGTTTAGCGTTGGGTCCAGCCGGGCATAGTCCTGCCACGCCTGGCCTTGCAGGGATTCGGTCCGGTTGACTTCCGGAAAGATAGACAATCCGTTCCCTGACTGCACCCAGCGCTCCCCCGCGGCCGGCGAATGGAGCCACTTGTACCAGAGCCACGCTTCTTCGGGGTGGCGGGTCTGGGCGCTGATGAAGAAGGGGGTGCCAGTCTGGCCCGGTTCCGTGTAGTAGCAGTACTCCTGCTCGTCCCCCAGCAGCAGGGGCGGCAGGATGGTGTAGGCCGTAAAGTCGGGGTGGGTCTCACGCCAGCCGTTGACGTTCCACATGCCACCGTTAATGAAGGCGACGCGGCCGTCGGCGAAGAGCGCCCGCATGCCTTCATCGTCGATGGTGGCGGCTTCGGGCAGAATGAGCCCCTCTCCGGCCAGATCGGCCAACAGTTCGAGCATGGCGGCGAAATGAGGATCGCTGCCATAGGTTGAGCGGTTGGTGCGGGGATCGGTCCCGCCGACGATGTAGCTCAGCGCGCCCTGCCACTCCACCATCTGGTTCATCCAGCCGGTGGCGAAGCCATTGGCATAACCGTAGACCTGCCGATCGCTGTCTTGCGTAATTTTGCGGCAGGCCTCCAGAAAGGCTGCGCCCGTTGCGGGCGGTTCGACGCCGAACTGCGCCAACACGTCCAGATTGACGAAAAGTTGGTTCCACCAGGCGCTGCGCGCCTCTCGAGGCGCCGTATAGACGCGCCCGTCGAAGACATTGCGCCCCTCGGCGAAGTCCAATGCCGGAGTCGGGAAGCCGCGCCGGAAATCCTCAAAATCGACGAAGCTCGCCAGGTCGTAGGCCAGAACCTGATGCGCGTCCAGCTGGGCCGGCAGAGTGGGCCCGCCGATATAGAAATCGGGCATGCTGTCCTCTTGGTAGCTGAGGGGCAGCGCCGTGCTCATGGCCGACTGCATGACACGCTCAATGCGGATGCCCGGGTATTCGGCCTGGAAGAGGGCAATCTCCTGGTCGAACCAGGGCGTCTGGGTGACCCACCAATCCCACTGGGTCAGGGTCACGCTGTCAGTGGAGACCCCGGGCTGGCTGCGCGTGACTGGCGGTTGTGTACAAGCTGCCAGGGCGAGGCCGGCGCTTGCGCCGAGGAGCGAACCGAGGAACTGGCGACGATTTATGGTCCGCACCATGATCGACCCTCCTTCGTTGGAAACATGAAATAATCTGTTGTATGGAACGTTTCGCCAAAAGGCAATTCCGCCGTTCATTTCACCGGTTCGACCGCCACACCACCGGTGGGAACGACATCGGGTTCAGCCCCGTAGCCCAGCTGCCAGCATGCATCGAAGGTCGCAGCATCCAGCCATTCCTGGAGATGCGCAATTTGCTGAGCCAACTGCGCACGATCCGCCGGCCACACGACGGCCGGCAGCCGATCGACATAGGCTTGGGCCGCAGCTGCCAATCTAGCCGCGTTCTGCCCCTCATGCCGCTCCAGCGCGACCGCGACCAGACCGATCAGGCTCTTGACAATCAGCGCATCATCAGAGATCGACCGGGCCTGACTGAGACAGGTCTCGTATCCGGCGGCGGCAGCGCCCTGGTTTCCGCGGCGCAAATGCAGCGTTGCCTGCATATAGGTGCATTTCAGGCGACCCGCCTGCACCCGGAGTGTCCGGAATGCGGCTTCCGCCTGCCGGTGATAACCCTCGGCTTCGTCCAACCGGTCCAGAGCGATTGCATGCTCGGCGTAGCTGTAGATGGCCCAGGCCTGACCATAGGAGAGCGTGCGGCTCGGCATCCACCGCCTGGCGATTTCATAGCGGCGGTGCAGTTCTTCAATATCACCGCGCTGGTGCGCCAACTCCATTAGGCTCCTGTACACCGCTCCTTGAAGCGACTGATTTCGTTGCGTACGGGCGATTGCCAACGCTTCTTCGAACAGACGCTCGGCCTCATCCAGATCGCGCCACACGTGGCAGGCGCCCCTGGCCCACAGCAGACGCGGCAGATGACTCTCGTCGGCTTCGGTTATCCGCAAGTCATAGCTGGATTGGAACCAGGCTTGGGCCTCCGGCCGGCGCGCAGCTTGATCGAAGAGCGTCCAGCCCAACAGCTCGTCGATTGTCGCCAGGTTGCGCTTGTCGTCCTGCTCCTCAAAGCTGGCTCGGGCCTGCAGCAGCAGCGCCTCGGCCACACCAAAATCCTGCTGCATTTGGGCGTACCTGCCCAATTTGAGCAAGACGAGGGCGTGGGCGGGCTGCTCCGGTTGCGTCCGGTTACGGAGTCTGCGCAGCCAGGTCCTGCCTTCGCTGAGCAAGCCCTGTTTGGACCAGAACTCGTCCAGCCGGTCAAGGTGCTGAACGATCCAGTCTGGTTCGTGGTCGACGTGCCAGGCAAGGGCGCGTTGAAAATTGCTGTAGTAGGTCAGGATAGCAGACCGGTCGTCCGTCTCTTCCATCATTTCCAAAAACCAACCGCCAAAATAGGCGGCATGGCGGGCAGCCGCCCGTGCGCCGCGATCTTCGTGCATTTGCGCCAACTGGGTCTCAGCAAATTGGCGCACCAGGGGATGCAGGCGATAGTGACCCGGTCCCGCAACTTCTACGAG
>CAYZLP010000863.1:0-2773 GCA_964478635.1 uncultured Caldilineaceae bacterium | reverse complement strand
TACCCCCAGATCATCATAGTGGACGACAAAGGTGACTGAGTGGGCATCGACAGGCGTCTGTTGGCTGACCTCATTGAATATGTAACTCTGAATCTCGGGAAAATGCTGGAATCCGTACATCTGCTGCGGAGAGCCGTTGTTCGTCCAGTGGAAAACGACCTGTTCACCCAACGCTCCTTCGACCCCGTCGATGAGCGTCCGGTAGAAACGGTCCCATGCCGCCGGATCGGTCACCTGCGTGTCGACTTTTCCGCAGAAGCCCCGATTTGCGACTGCGGGGACAGGGGGCATCTGAGTGCCGTTGCTTCGGGTCGCGCCATCTACAATCACGCCGCTCGTCTCGCACACTCCGACCCCGAAGCTTTTGCATGTTCTTCCGTTGGCCGCACCGTGTCGGGCGATGTCTCGCGCCTCGACAACCAACTCGTAGCCCGGGCCTTCCGGGCGCACGATCCGTGGGCCACTGAATTGATCGGCCGCGTGGCGGAGCCGCTAGGTCGTGTCCTTGCCGGCATTCATTCAGCAGTGGGAGTGGAACGGTTTGTCATCATCGGTGGCGTCGCACACGCTTTGGGCCCACTCTACCTTGGCCTGGTCGGGCAGGCGGCTGCACAGAGCCAATGGTCCCTGGGGCAGTGCTGGGAGCAGATGCTTGAATTGGGAGTGATGGGTGACGATGCGGGACTTATCGGCGCCGGACGTCTGGCGGCGCGATGAACCGTACGAGGCACCCGGTGTAACGTGGTCACTGGGAGACACGGTGGATAGCCGCTTGACCGTGATTGGTGGGAGCACGCCTTTCACCGCGGCTTTGGTTGACGCCATCGAGGCGCGTGGCGAGGCCATACCGCCACAGGGACTGATGCTCAACGGCCGCGATCAGCGCAACCTGGCTACCATTTCCCGGTATGCGCGGAAAAGGCTTTCATGCCTGGGTTGGCGCGTCGAGTGGACTGAGGACGCGCATGAAGCCCTGTCCGGCGCACGCATTGTCATTCACCAGGCAAGATACGGCGGAAATGCCGGACGGCAGATGGACGAAGATCTGGCGCTCTCGTGCGGACTGACGCCGGACGAGACGCTGGGGCCATCGGCATTGCAGTGCGCGCTGCGGACATTCCCGCTGCTGAAGTCGACCTGCAGATCTATCACCCAAGAATGTCCCGATGCATGGGTGCTTAATCTGACCAATCCGTTGAGTATCATGACCGCCCTGATGATCAAAGCGGGTGTAAAACACTGTATAGGACTCTGTGAACTGCCGCGGGTAACGGTACAGCAGGCCTCCGCCGTTCTGGGGGAAGACCCAGCGCTGGCGAATTGGTCTTACGCCGGTTTGAACCATCGCGGCTTCATCGTCCGCCTGGCGTGGGACGGTAAGGATCGCATTCGGGACGTCTCTCGATGCCTGGGCAACGACACTTTGGAAGGGATCCGCGGCGACGAGATCGCAGCACTCGGGGCGATTCCCACCAAGTATTTTCGTCTGCTGCGAGGTGATGTTCCTGTTCCCCAGGGAGGGCGCGCAGCCTTTCTGGAACAGTTGAGGCACCGGATTCTGGCAGAATTGCACACCGATCCGGGACAATCGCCGCCCAGTCTCAGTCATCGATATCTAGCCTGGTATCCTGACTCCGTCGTCCCGTTCATCGAGGCGCTGTGCTCGCCCAGACCGGTGCTGATGGAGGTGAATACCCTCTCTGACCGGGGCGTGGTTGAAGAAGGACGTGCACTCGTGAGTTCGGCAGGCATCGGCGCATTGGTAACAGCGAATGTGCCTCGCCCGGTCGCGTGTTGGATAGGGCGTCTCGTGCAGCATGAGCATCTTCTGCTCGATGCCGTCGAACAACCGAGTCTTTCATCGATACGCCGTGCGATCGCAGCAGACCCCACGGTCGCTTCATCGAAAGTCGATGACTGTGCGCGGAAGGTGTGTGGAGGTTTCATGCGATACCAGGCCGCCGGTATGGTATCGGTTCCGCGATCCGACTAACCGGGTGCGACGGGCAGTAAGTCGTTCGCCCATCGAAGGCCGACTGAATATCAATTGATCCCAAGAACGCGGAGCCGTGTACAGGATATTGGTCAGGTAGACGAAGAACCTCGACGCTCATTGCCCGCCAACGCCTTGCGATAAATCTGCTCGGTTTGTAGTGCCGCTTCATCCCAATCGTAATGGCTGAGCATCCGGTCACGGTTCACGCGTGCGGGCCAGCGCGTCACGTCCAGATCCTGCAGCGTGGCTTCGATGGCGCGGGCGAGAGCGAGCGAATCCCCAGCGGGCACTAGCCTGTGTCCGATGATCGATGATCCAAAGAACTCAGAATGGGCAGGAATATCGCTGGCTACGATCGGGAGACCGTAGGCTGCAGCCGTCAACAGCGTCAGCGGCATCCCCTCGATCAGAGACGGTGTAACGAACATGGCGGCGTTCGTGAACAGTTCGGCCAGCTCGGTCCCATACACGAAACCGGTCAGAATCACACGAGTATCCTTTCGAGCGAGTTGCCGTACCCGGTCGGCATGGCCGGTGGAAAACGTCGAGTCCCCAACCAACACGAGTTTGATGTCGGTACGGATCCTTGAAAAGGCACGAAGCAAAATATCTGCACCTTTCTCTGGAACGAAGCGGGCCACAAACAGGATATACCGTTGAGGCATGAGCCCGAGACCGCGGCTGAATATGCCGTGTTCGACCGATGTGACTTGCCCCACGCCATTTGGGACGTAGTGGATGCGAGCATCGTAGTGTCGGGCGTAGTGATCAACCAGC
>CAYZLP010000862.1:0-2773 GCA_964478635.1 uncultured Caldilineaceae bacterium | reverse complement strand
AGATATTGGGAGACGTTGTGCATAGTTTGCCGATTTGGTCATGACCGAATTTTCCAGTACGTTAGGCTGGTACCTGGGTCAGTGTACAATCTTTAGTTCTCAATCTGCCCGATTCGGATCATCCGATCTGCCGCGAAGTCTTCCAGCACCGTGAGCGTCCCATCGGGCAGCATAATTTCCAGCTTCGCCACGCTGTCGGCATTGCCTAGCCCGAAGTGGAGGCGGGGATCCTCGCCGGCCAGGTAGCTGCTGCCGGCATAAGCTTCGCGGATGAGGGTGCGTCCGTCGGCCAGGGTGACCACAGCGCGCAGGCCCGGCGTCACCGCGCCCGGATCGACGATGAGCCAGTGCGCATTCTCCGGCGCGCGCTCGCTCAGGTCGCTGCGCAGGAGTACGGCGGCCCCGGCGATGCGGTTGATCGCTACGTCCAGATCCCCATCATTGTCGTAATCGGCCACGGCGCTGCCCCGACCCAGCAGCGGCCCCAGGTCCTTGAGGCCCACTTGTCCCGTCCATTCCAAGAAGTGACCGGGGCGGGCATTGACATCGTGGCGGTCCGCCGTCCGGTTGCGATAGTAGCGCACCAGTTCCGGATCGGTGGTCAGATTGGTGACGGGAACCCGGCCGTTAACGATGAGCAGATCGGGATCAGTGTCATGATCGAAATCGGCCAGATGGGTTCCCCAGCCGGTCATGCCGTTGCCGAGTCCGCTCAATCCGATGCGAAACGTGCTGTACTGGAAGTGCAGGTCATCCGCTGCGCCGACCTCACTCCGGTAGAGGGCGTTCAGTTCCCGCTCCCAGTTGGTGATGAAGAGATCGGTCCAGCCATCGCCGTCATAATCGCCGCCGGCCACGCCCATGCCGCTGCCCGAGTCGCCCACGCCCGCGGTGTCGGTGACGTCGGTGAGCCAAAAGCCGGGTCCATCCGGACCATTGCCGGCGGGATCGTTGCGGTAGAGGCGGTTGGGGTGGCCGTCGTTGGCCACGTATAGATCGAGATCCCCATCCTCATCCAGATCGGCCATGAGCGCGCCCAAACCCCGATCCTCATTGGTGAGACCGACCGCGTCCGTCACTTCGACGAAGGTCCCGTCGCCGCGATTCAAGTAAAGGCGGTCGGGCAGGCCGTAGTAATCCTGGGGAAAGGCGCCGGAAGGCTTGGGGATGCGGCGGTCGAAATCGATGTAGGCGGCCACAAAGAGGTCGAGCAGCCCGTCGCCGTTGAGATCGCCGGCCGCCGCGGCGCTGCTCCACTCGGGCGCATCCACACCGGCCGCGGCCGCACCTTCGGTGAAGGTGCCGTCGCCGTTGTTCCACAGCAGGGCATTGGGGCCGTAGGCCGTGATGTAAAGATCGGGCAGATCGTCGCCGTTAAAGTCTGCGGCAACACATCCATTGCCGCGCAGGGCGAGGTCCGTTCCGCTTGCGGCGGAAACGTCTTCGAATTGACCCGCAACGTTGCGATAGAGGGCGTTGCGCGGCAGTCCGCCATTTGCCTGCCAATGGGCTTGCTCTTCCTCTGCATAGCTGTTGACGAAGTAGAGATCGAGCCAGCCATCACCGTCATAATCGATCCAACAGAGACCGCCGCCCATGGCCGCCACCACGTCATCCGACACCGCTGTGGCAAAAGCGTCGTGTTTGAACGCCAGCCCTGCGGTATCGGCCACATCGGCAAAGGTGAATTCGGCCGCTGGACTCCCTGAAAGGATTGTATCTTCGGCGTTGGGCGCGGGCGCTGCTGCGCCTGCGCCAGACGAAGCCGAGGTTGCCAGTGCCAGTTTTTCACTCGGCAGCGGATCGAGAGGCAGGCCGCTGGGCACCCCGTCAGGAACGAACCCCATGAGATCCCGGGCTGCCGGATCGGTCAGAGCCGTGAGAAAGGCGGTGAGGTCGGCAATGTCTGCATCGCTCAGTGGCAGGGGGTCGCGCAACAAAGGGGCGGCCGTATCCAGGTGGCGCGCCAGGTCGACAGGCTGGTAGCTGCTGAAAAGGTCAGGCGGAATACCGTATGCGCTCGGATCGTAGCTTTGCGCAGTAGCCACCATCTCCGCATGGTGGCGAATGGCGTCTTCCAGGGTCGGATAGGCGCCGGTGTGAAAATAGGGTGCGGTCAGCTCGACGTTGCGCAGGCTCGGCGTGCGAAAGGTGTAGCGGTCACGCGCATCGTAGGTGACGCCGGCCCGCCCCCAATCTTCCCGCTTCTTGTAACCATGGCCTTTGCCCGGTCCCAGCTGAGGCGCCAGCAGATTGTGATAGGCCAGGTCGGTAAAAAGGTCGCCGCTATGGCAGGCTGCGCAGTTCACGGCCGGATCGACTGCGCCGAAAAAGAGCAGCGCGCCCCGCTTTTGGGCATCGTTGAGGGCTCCTGCGTCGCCGGCTAGATAGCGATCCCAGCTTGCATCCGTAAAGATGAAGCGCCGCTCGAAGGCTGCCAGGGCTGCCACGAGCCGGGTGAGGGTCACTGCGTCCTCGGGGGCTTCATCTTTCGTTCCGAAGACGCTTTGGAAGTACGCTACGTATTCGGGATTGTTGCGCAGTCTCTCCAGCAAGTGGGTGCGGATGGTCTGGGGCGGCAGATCGCCAAAAGTCGCGCCGGCCATTTCGTGCAGGCTGGCTACGGGAAAGAGCGCCTGGACCGCCAGGGGATCGGTGAGGGCCAGATCGTTGACCACCCGCTCTTTGGTTTTGACGGCGGCGGTCTGTTCCGCGGCTAGGTCGATGGCGCCGTCTGCGCTGTATCCCTCTACCCGGCCGTCCCAGAACTGAA
>CAYZLP010000861.1:0-2787 GCA_964478635.1 uncultured Caldilineaceae bacterium | reverse complement strand
CTGGCCCACGTCTACCGTGCGCTCGGGCAGCAGATCCAGCCCCCGCAGGCCGGCCGCCAGCTGCTCCCGGGCCCGCAGGGAGAAGGAGCCGCGCCGCCCCACGCCGTAGGCTTCGTCCACAGCGCGCAAGGCATCCGTCTGAGCGCGCAGCGCGCTGGCCGGCAGGGGCCAGGTCTCCGCGCCGTAGGTGAGCTGTACGGGCGGCAAGGGCGTTGCACCCAGCTGCTGATCGAGGCGGGTGACGGCCGCGGCCCGGGTCATGCCGCCGACAGGCACGCCATCGACGCTCACGCCGGTGAAGATGCGTTCGCTGTGCCAGAATTGCCAGAAGAGCGCGCTCGCCAATATCGTAATCAGCAGCAGCCCGGCAAAGATCCCGGCGAAATCCAGGGGCGTCCGCCGGATCCGGGAAGGCGATGTGGGTGGGGTGCGTAAGGTCGTTTGCATAGGTGATTGGATTATGGCGTCAACTGCGGGACGATGTAGACGTGCGGGATGGCCAGGTTGAGCGCAAAGAGCAGCAGGAAGGGAATGGACCACGCGGCGATGCGCAGCCATCCCATGACCCGGGCCACGAACGGGCGGCGCACGAAGCGCTGCAGCCCGGCCGGCAGCCATCCGATTGTACGGTCATCGGTGCCCGCCAACAGTAAGGGCTGTAACAGAAGCATCAAGGCCGTGAGCGTCAGCATAAGAACGGGCCACCTATCTGGATCCTCGCCCACATAGCTGGTCAGGGCGAGGGAAAAGGCCAGGACGATGGCCAGAAATCCCGTGATGGCCCCCTGGATGGGTTGGAGCACCTCCCGCCAGCCAATGGCGACCATGGCGCTGATGGGCAGCAATCCCCAGAAGAAGTAACGCCCCTGATGCTGGACGAACTTGGTGTTGTAGCCCACGTAGGCCAGGAGCAAGACGACCAGCATAAAGGCGAAGAACGCCTGGACGTGGGTCTGGTAGAGATCCATGTCGGTGTCGGGCGGGCCGGAAATCAGGCGCACGGTGGCCCAGAGCAGTCCGAAGAAGATGACGCCGGTGAAGATGAGCAGCGCGGTGTAGATGCGCTCGTCCATGAAGACGCCCATCCAGCCGAAGACGCCCCAGAAGCTCTTGAACGTGAAGGAAAAGGCCCGTTCGCCATAGGCCACCCAGCCATTGTGCGCGATCCATTCCGCGGTGGTGGGTTGCCCCTTGACCACCGCGTCGTGCCGGGTCAGGCCCAGGGGATCCAGGACGCCGTAGAGGCGCATGTTGCGCAGCCAGACCGGCAGGCTCATGAGGAGGGGCGGGATGATGACCCAGAGCGTCTGGCCAATGGCCTGACCGAAGCCCCCGGGCGCCGCTCCAGCCCCGTCTGCGTCTTTGAAATCGGCGCCAGGCTCGACTTCAACCCGGGGCCGGCGCCAGGCGACGAGCAAGACGATCAGCGCGACGATGGGTAGAAGCAGGTAGGCGTAGAACTTGGTCAGCATCCCCAGCCCCAACAATATGCCTATCAGGAGCAGCGGCCGCGCCGCTTGCTTCGCCCCGGCGCTGCCGTAATAGCGGCCGTGCATCCAATGCAGCAGGGCGAGAAAGGTCGCCATGAGCAACACTTCCGACATGACGTCGTTATTGACCGACGCCGTCATGGCCACGTGCATGGGCAGCATGGCCGCAAAGGCCGCGGCCGTCACGCCGATGAGTTCCTTCTGAGGAAAGACCAGTTCCAGGCAGAGGTAGAGCAGCACGATTGCGACCGCGCCCAGAAAGACGCTGTAGAGGCGCAGGGCGGTCAAGTCGCCGTCGGTCAGCCAGAAGATGGGAACCGCAGAAATGTAGTAGAGGGGCGGCTGATAATTTTCATACTGGAGCAGCGTTACCGGAAACTTGGGCGCAAAGTCATAGCGCAGGAGCAGTTCCAGAGTCGACTGGTTGTAATCGCCCATTTCCAGAACCGGCAGGGTTCCGGTCTTGGCGATATGGGCGATATAGTTGTAGTGGGCCGGCTCGTCGGGCGCCTGCCAGGCCGGCGTGTTGACGGCGTAGAGCGTGGCCACCAGCAGATAAGCCAGCATGATCACGGCCAGCCAGACGCGCGGCCGCTTCACGTACAGATGGTCAAAGCTGTGGCCGGCCAGGGTCACCCGCCGCGCCGGCAGCGCCGGGGCAGGCAGAGGCGTCTGGGCGGATTGGCCGGAAATCTTAGTCGTCATGAATTCGCTCTACACGCCCGGCGCCCCACCACATTAACAATCAACAATGCTCGATTGACCATTTTCAATTCGCCAGTTTCTCCGCCATCTTCTCTTCGTCCAGCTTCTCGAAAAGCGGCGCCGGCGGCTGCATGGCCTGGCCTCCGGGCAGGGTCGTCGCTTCCCAGTGGCCGGAGGCCGGCCCGTGATCGTAGCGCAGGACCAGATGCTCGCCCCGGGCGTCGGTGACGCGCTCGGTGAACTGGCGGCCGAAGAGCGGCTCCGTATAGCCGAGCATGGTGTGGATCTGCTCGCTGGCAAAGGGTAGAATCGGCCCCCACATGATCTTGAGCCAGTCGATGGCCTGGAGCGCGACGTAGACGGCCGTGGCCGCGGCGTCCGGATCTTCCTTGATCAGCTTCCAGGGCGCCTTCTCGTTCAGGTACTGGTTGACCCGCTGGCTCAGGCGGCGCACTTCGATCAGGGCGCTCTTGAGCTTCACCGCCTGGTAGAGCGCGCCCACGCTCTCAAAACCGGCCCGCACGTCGGCCAGGAGCTGCTCGTCGACCTCATCCAGCGCGCCGGGCGTGGGGATGTGGCCGTCAAAGCGCTT
>CAYZLP010000860.1:0-2796 GCA_964478635.1 uncultured Caldilineaceae bacterium | reverse complement strand
GCCTCATCGATGACCTGTCGGTTGCGCCCATCGGCGATTACATGACGACCGATCCAATTGCGGCCGAAGAAGACCTGCCCATCGCGCACGCGCTCCATATCATGTCGGTTCACGGCTTCCGGCACCTGCCGATCGTTGATGAGGAAGGGCGACCGACCGGGATTATTTCGTTCCGGGATGTGGTGGGATTCTTGAATCGGGAGATTGAAAGATTGGGCGATTGAGAGACTGAGAGATTGGGCGATTGAGAGATGACGCCAATCTCCTAATCGCCCAATCTACTGCAACCACCCCGAAAGACAGCAGTTATTGAAGGATCATTCTCACAAGGAGGAAACCGTGGCTTTATCGAAGGGTGCGCAATTGGCGGAGGACTTGGCAAATTTCAATGCGGAAGTGACTGCATTGGTGGAAAGCTGCCCCGATGATCTGTGGCAGCAGCAGACCGGCGAAGAAGGCTGGACCGTGGCGGCAACGGCCCACCATATCGCGGAAGGCCATTATTCCGTTTTGGGTCTCGCCCAGCTCGCCGCGGCCGGAAAGGAACTTCCGGGGCTCACGTGGGACGACATCAATCATGGCAATGCCGAACACGCCTCGGCCTACGCTTCCTGTACCAAGGACGAGGTTCTGGCAACCCTGACCCAAAACGGCGCGGCGGCCATTGAGTTCGTGCGCAACCTGGACGACGCTGCGCTGGCCAATAACGCCTACGTCGCCCTGATCGATCAGGACCTCAATGCGGAACAGATCATCCGCGGCTTTGTGCTCCAGTCGGGATCGGGACATTTGAACAGCCTGCGGGAAACGTTGGGGGCGTGAGGAATGGGGGAGAGCAGGAGCTTGTGTAAGCGGGGGATTAGAGATCCTCATAATTCTTCAACACCCAACCTGTTAAGGCTGTTCTAAACAACAATTTTCCTGCAGACGTCCCCGGCACGGTCCACGAGATTTCTCGTTGACCCGGGCAAGCCTGGACCGTGCCGGGGACGAAATATCCGAGAACGGCCCAATCTCGTGATCTCTCCATCCCCCCAAGTTTCACTCCCCGCCTACCCGCCGCGCATAAATATCCCCCGATGAGCCAGCGGTCGCCACCCGGGGCAATGCATCCATAAGCTCCCTGGCCGTCAGCCAAGCGGCTTCGGCCAGATGCAGCGACTCCCCCGGAGACCAGTTGAAACGATACTCCCCCAGATCGGCAAGACGCAGGATGCAGGCCCGGGTCGTGTCGGGCGTGGCGCCCATGTATTCAAAGGAGAGTGCGGGCAGAGGGCGAGAGAGCCCGGCCAACACTTCGAGCTCATATCCTTCCACATCGATCTTGCAGAATGCGGGTTCTCCATAAGTGCCAATCAATTCGTCAAGCGTGGTCACGGCCACGTCGACCGTTTCGTTCCAGGCCACGCCGGCGAAGGCATTGTCTTGCTGCATGGACGCGATCCACTCTTGCGAAAGCGTCGTGACCGTGGGGTTGCCGGGATCGATATGGAGGGTGCTGCGTCCCGGCTGGGCGCCAACGGCAGCCTCGACCAGCTCGATCTTTGCGTTGGCTCCGTACCAACGCCGGAGGAGTGCCATGCACTGCGGTTGGGGCTCAATGCCGACGCAGCGCGCGCCGAGGCGGGACCAGATCCACAGGCGATTGCCCACATGGGCGCCCACGTCAAAACAGAGATCGCCCGGCCCCATGAACTGCCGGTAAAATGTCTGCATCCGCCCATATTTCCACGGCTGACCATAATAGATGGCCAGCGACCGCAGGATCCCCAACTGTTCTCGCACGCAGTGACCGCCTTTGTGATGAATGTTTTGTTAGCCGTGAAAAACTACAGGAGGGGAGCGAGAGCCTAGTACATTGCGGCGTAAATACCACGGCGGAAATAGGGTAGGCCTACCTCTGGTAGAAACTGTCGGCCTATTTCCGCCGGGATTTACTAGACGTCGTCAAACAGATCGCCTGCCAGATACTTGAGGCCTGTATCACACGCAACCGTCGCAACGATATGGCCTGGTCCCATCTCCTGCGCAAGTTGGAGCGCCGCAGCGACATTGAGGCCGCTGGAAGTGCCTGCAAATATGCCTTCCTCCGCCGCCAGTCGCCGCGCCGTTGCTCTCGCTTCTTCTTCGTCCACGGTGCGCACTTCGTCTACGACATCCAGATCCAGCAGCGGTGGAACGAAGCCGACTGCGGTCCCCTCCACCCTGTGTGCGCCCGATTTGCCCGTCGTGATCACGGCCGAACTTGTGGGCTCCAACACCACAATGCGTGGGCGCGGTTGGAGCTTGCGCAATTCAGACGCAACGCCCATGCTCATGCCAGCGGTTCCCACAGCCGCGCAGAAGACGTCAATTGCCGGCAGCTGTTGGACAAGCTCGCGGCCGATTCCAGCATAGCCCACCAAGCTGTCCCGGTTGTTGAACTGATCCGTGGAATAGCTTTCCTGCTCCTGGGCGATGGCCTCCGCCCGCTCAATCATGCCCCGGATGAGAGCGCCCGTGATTTTGCCATCTGCGCTGGGCATAATCTCCAGGTCGGCGCCAAAGGCTTGCATGGCACGCAGCTTTTCTTGGGCAAAGGCATCGGACGAGACGACGCGGAAACGGTAGCCCTTCACGGCGCAGACAAATGCCAGGGATGAACCCGTACTGCCGCCCGTGTACTCCACAACCGTCATGCCCGGGCGAAGGTCGCCGCGCTTCTCGGCCTCCTCGATCATGGCCAGCGCCATGCGATCCTTATAAGAGCCCGTTGGATTGAAGGATTCCAGTTTGACGTAGACGTCGGCACAGCCA
>CAYZLP010000859.1:0-2798 GCA_964478635.1 uncultured Caldilineaceae bacterium | reverse complement strand
CGGAGAAGCGCCCGTGCCGGCAGAGTTTTCCCTAAAGCAGGAGATGGCCGGATAATTTCCGGCCATCTCCTGCTCCTCACTTATCGTTCAGCGCTTCTGTATTGCCCGATTTCAGGCCGTTGTGCTGCGGCCGACCCGCCTATGGGCTACATCTTGGACATGACGTCAGCCAGCGCTTCACGGCTGGGCCGAAGCATCGATTCACCCAGGCTGATGAGCGGCGCCTCCACCGTATTGAGCAGCTCATTCATGTCCGGCTGGCTCTCGTCGACGAAGAAGAGGCCAGTCAACAGTTGCTGCTCTTCGCGCGCCTTGGCCAGGGTCTCATAGGCCAGTAGTTTGTTCGTCGGATCATAGCTTCGGTCCAGTTGTTTCAGGACAATCCACGATCCATCATGCATCTGGACTTCCAATTCGTCATCGTAGTCGTCGATGACGATCTCTTCGAAGCGCGGCACGAAGTTGAGTTCGTGTAGGGGATTCTCGTGCTCCTTGCCCCAGCCGTAGCTCTTGGTGGACGTCTCATGATTGTTAAACGTCACACAAGGGCTGATGATGTCGATGACGGCAATCCCCCGATGGTTTAGGGCGGCTTTCAGCAGCGTTTCGACCTGCTGAGCGTGACCGGCGAAGCTGCGCGCGACGAAGGTCGCGCCGGCGGCCAGCGCTTCCAGGCAGATGTCCAGCGGCGGCAGTTCATTCACGCCGGCGTATTTCAGCTGTTGGCCGATATCGGCCGTGGCGCTGAACTGGCCCTTGGTCAAGCCGTAGACGCCGTTGTTTTCCACGATATAGACGAGGGGCAAGTTGCGGCGCATGGCATGTTTGAACTGGCCGATGCCGATTGAGGCCGTGTCGCCGTCGCCGCTGACGCCCACGGCCTTGAGGCTCCGGTTGACCGCCAGGGCGCCGGTCGCCACCGAGGGCATGCGGCCATGAACCGAGTTGAAGCCATGGCTGTGGCCGAGGAAGTAGGCCGGTGTCTTGCTGCTGCAGCCGATGCCGCTCATCTTGATGACCTGGGTTTGATCCAGGCCGAGTTCCCACACGGAATTGATGATGCGTTGACTGACGCTATCGTGACCGCAGCCCTTGCACAGCGTGGATGGGCGTCCCCGATATTCTGTCTTTTCCAGACCGAGGGCGTTGATCTTCGGCGCGCGCGCCGGGCGCTTGGAAGCTGTTTCTGTACTCATGCTCTCTGTTTCTCCCTAGTTCAAGTAGTCCAGGACCGTGTCGGTAATCCAGCGGGCCGATATGGGCATGCCGTCACATTTGGCTGCGGACAGCAGGTTCGCGGCCAGGGCCGGCTCTTCCGAGCGCAGAATCTGATGGAGCTGGCCGTCGTGGTTGGCTTCCACCACGATTACGGTCTTGTGGTCAGCAATGAAGTCCTTGACATCCTGTCCGATCGGCAGCGAGCGAACACGCAGATAGCCGGTTTCGACGCCGGCCGCCAGCAGGCGATCGCGCGCTTCCAGAATGGCTGCGTGATTGCTGCCCAGGCTGATGATGCCGACCTGCGCGCCTTCTCCATCGATGCGCTCCGCCGTCGGAACCAGCGTGCGCGCCGTCTCAAACTTGCGGGTCAACCGGTTGAGATTTGCCTCCCAATCCTCCGAACGCTCGCTGTAGACGGCATACTCGTTGTGGCCGGTGCCCCGTGCGAAATATGCCGCCAGGGGACTCTCGTTGCCCGGAATGGTGCGATAGGGAATCCCATCTCCGTCTACGTCCTTGTAGCGACCCCAAGTACCCCCAATCTCCTTAAATGCCGCAGCATCCAGCACCTTGCCCCGATCCATGGGCTTTTCGGGATACTCAAAGGGCTCGGAAATGGCCAGATTCATGCCCAGGTCCAGATCGCTCAGGACAAAAACGGGGGTCTGAAGGCGCTCGGCCAGATCGAATGCCCGACCCGCCATCTCAAAGCATTCCTTGGGCGTCGCCGGGAAGAGCATCACGTGGCGTGTGTCGCCATGGCTCAGATAATAGGTGCTCAAGATATCGCCCTGACTCGTGCGGGTGGGCAGTCCCGTGCTGGGGCCCATGCGCTGAATGTCCCAGATGACGGTCGGAATCTCCGCGAAGTAGGCCAGGCCCACAAATTCGGACATGAGGCTGATGCCGGGGCCGCTGGTGGCCGTCATGGCCCGGGCGCCGGCCCAACCGGCGCCGACCACCATGCCGATGGCGGCCAACTCATCTTCTGCCTGAATGACGGCAAAGGTCGCCTCCTCCGTTTCCGGATCGACCCGGAGTTTCGGCGCATAGTGGTTGATGGCCTCTGCCAGACTGGACGAAGGGGTAATCGGATACCAGGAGACAAACTGAACGCCGTTAAAGATGGCGCCCAGGGCCGCGGCCGTATTGCCGTCGGTCATGATCTTGCCTTCGTTGAAGCCGCTCATGCGCTCCACGCGGTATGGCTGCTCGTTCGACAGGTTGGCCGCCGCCCAATCGTAGGCAGCCTGGGCCATGCTGAAGTTCAAGGCGATCGGCTTTTTCTTGCCTCCGAAGTTCCATTCCAGGGCCGCTTCGATCTCGCGCATATCGATGTCGAGTAGATACGCCAAGGTTCCCACGTAGGCAAAGTTGGCCACATAGTCTTTCAGACTGTGGGGCAAATCGGCCTGCTTCACCAACTCCTTGACCGGCATTGGGAAGTAAGTAACGTCCTTGCGGTGGTTGGCGATGGGCAGGGAATCGTCATAGATGATGATGCCCCCGGGCAGCGCCTGCGCCATATCTTCGGCCACGGTCGCGCCGTTCATGCAGACCATGATCTCGATGCCGTC
>CAYZLP010000858.1:0-2801 GCA_964478635.1 uncultured Caldilineaceae bacterium | reverse complement strand
CGAGGCCGATCTGGATGCGCTCTGGGGCCAATCTGAATGGGGGGCGCCCTGGAACGGCGGCGTTTCACCGTCCGACACGCCCGCCCCGCCCGCCACCGACCGGCCCGACGCCGATCCGTGGTCCGATAGTTGGTAATGTTGGATGGAACGCGGATTTGGCGGATTTACCGGATTCGACGGATATCTTTACGAGAAAAGAATCCGCGAAATCCGCTTAATCCGCCAAATCCGCGTTCTATCTCACTCTTTGTGAACAGGTTTTGATACTTCATGACGTCAGAAAATAACGCCCGGTTTGAAAAGCCCACGATCTACCCGACCATGGTGGTCGGCGTAGGCGGTATGGGGACGAATACGGTCCGCGCGGTCAAGCGGCGCTTTCGCAATGTCTGGGGCGGCGATCAGCTGCCCGGCATGATCCAGCTGTTGGCGCTGGATACGGAACCGCTGGTCAATCGCCTGGACCAAGAGCCCCTCTTTGCTGACGAATTCGCCTACATGGGCAAATTCGACGCCACGCGCCTGGTCGCCAATCTGGATCAGCATCCGGAAATCGCGCGTTGGTGGAATTACCCGTCCATCCCCCTGGGCTACATCCACAACGGCGCCAAGCAGCTGCGTCCCATCGGGCGGCTTTCCTTCTTCCGCAACTATGTGACCTTCAAGCAACTGCTGGAGACCAAGCTGGCCAACCTGGACAAGATCCGGGATATGGAGACGGCCCAGAACCGGGGCTTTCCCGTGGTGGGCAACTATCAGCTGGTCTACGTGGTCAGCAGCCTCTGCGGCGGTACCGGCTCGGGTATGTTTTTGGACACGGCCCACCGGATCCGCTCGGCCGTGCGCAACAACGGCCGCATTGTGGGTATCTTCTTTCTGCCCGACGTGCTGGAGCCCGAGATTTCCAGCGATATCCAGCGCCGGCGCATCCGGGCCAATGCCTATGCTGCGCTCAAAGAACTCAACTACTTCCAGGAGACCCAGGAGTTCCGCTCCCTCTATCCCAGCGAGCAACGGGAGTTGCCGGATACGCCCTATGCACCCTTCGATTTCATCTTTCTGGTCAACCGCACCAACCGCAACGGCAACAGCCTGGCCCGCAAGTCTGACGCCGAACAGATGGCCGCGCACCTGATCCAGCTCACGGCCATCAGCCACCTGAGCAGCGAGATTCTGGGGCTGGAGGTCAACGTCGTGCGCGAGCGCATGTACGATCTCAGCGGCGCGGCCGGCGAGGTGACGGGGATTCAGCCGTCGCCCTTCGACAACCTGGGTGACGGTGAAGGCCATCGTCGCGGCCACTTTCTGGTCTATTCGGGCTTCGCGGCGTCGGCCCTGGTCGCGCCCCACGAGGCCTTGACCGACTTCTGGCAGCGGGCCTTTACGGCCGATCTGGTACGGCGCTTTGCTTCGGGGCCGTCGCTGACCGATCCCCGGGGGCCCATGCCGGAGGCCGATCAGCAGCGGGTGAACAGCCTGTGGCAGGGCTTGTTGGCCCAACTCGTGAGCCGCTACGCCGCGCTGGACAACGACCGCCTGGAAGAGATCGCCGACGAACTCGAGGAGCAGACGGGCGCCTGGTACAGCTTCTGGGAGCCGGTTCAGACCACGCTGCAGCAAGCCCTGGCCGACACGGGCATCCGTGGCGCGCAGGCCATCTGTGATCTGCTGGGACCGGCCAATCCTGCCACCGCGCCGGCCAATTCATTGCCCCGTCAGCGGCTCTTCCTGGTCAACGGGCATCCGGTGACGGAGGAGGATCGGGAGCGCTGGCGCAAGCTGTTGGCCCAGCAGGGCGGCTTTGTGGAGCAGGCCCAGCAGGTGGGCGCCAGCTTTGGCGACATGCTCATGATGGCCTTCAACCCGCGCCAGGCCCGGGAGCGGGCGCGGGACTCGGCCTCGCGCCGGGCCCGGGCCCGACTCTATCAGCGGCGCGATATGGTGGAGCGGGCCCTGGTCGACCAGCTGGGCAAGCAGGCCGCCATCATGCGTGAGGCCCTGCGCGCCCAGGTGGGCGCCTGCGCCATGGCCCTGGCCCGGGCCAATCAGGAAGCGGGCCGTATGGCCGACCGCATCGACCCGCGCATTCCCGACGGTTATCCCAGCACGAGCACCTACTACGAACTGGAGACCGGCGCCGTGGGCCGCGACTACCTGCAGCAGTTCTATCGCCGGGCCGGCGCGACCGTTACCGCCGCCGACTGGCAGCGTGCGCTGGAGCCTCTCTTCGGGCAGCTCGTCCAGTCCAGCGACGTCATCGGTGCGGACAAGCTTTACGCACATCTCTCGTCCAACATCGCGGGCAATGCCGACCTGCTCCAGCGCGTCAACGCCTCGGCCGACGTCAATCACATCATCACGGTCCAGCACGGTCAGGAAGTGCAGCGCGCCCGGCAGCGGCCCGACAACCGGATTCACCAGTGGCTCGACCGCCTCAACCCCTACATCCGTTGGGATGCGGATCGCTTCAGCTTCCACGAGACGAACCTGGAGCATATTCGCCTGGCGGCCGTGCCCACCAAGCGGCAAGACGACCCGAATCTGACCGCGGCTACGGTGGGGCAAGAGGATTTCAAGTGGATTCCCACGGGCGACCACACGCGGATGGATGCGATCTGGATCGTCCACGGCCTGCCCGTCACCCTGATCGAGCGGCTGGATGATTTCCGGGCCCAATACGAGAACAGCCTGGACTTTCCCATTCGGGCCGAGTTCCATCTCAATCCGGCCTGGGCAGCCCTGCCGGAGATTACGCCGGAGATTGATGAACCCGAGATAACGATTAATAATTAGGGAATTGT
>CAYZLP010000857.1:0-2811 GCA_964478635.1 uncultured Caldilineaceae bacterium | reverse complement strand
TGGTCATCCCCCGACCCGTTGCAAAGCAGTTAGACCGCATCCCTCACGCATATCGCATTCGCATTCTGACCCGCCTTGACCAACTCGAAGAAAATCCCCCACCCCAATAGCAAAATCCATCCCCATGCGGTAAAATAGGCCAGTTTGGGTGACGCTCTCACTCCGGTGGCGCCGGAACGTTTGCCCCGCCGCGACCGTTGAAGCTGTCGTGAAAGCAAACGCGAATTCGGCGGAGGTACGCCGATTCAGTTACCGTGAAAATATATTGTCGTAAAAATAAATCCGTGGGAATCAGCCCATTCAGCGTCATCCGCGGTCTATGTGTTTAGGAGTTGAAGGTTTTTTCGTGACAAGTCTGTATCCAGGGCGGCGAACGGCATGGCTGCTGCTCTTCGCCCTATTGCTGTTGGCCGGCCGGCCCGTCGAGGCCGCGCCCGCCCATCAAGCCACCCAGCCCGCAGTCACCCAAGACAGCGCCACCCAGCCCGTGGACGTGGTCGTGCTGCTGGACGATTCGGGCAGCATGGCGACCTGCTGGCCCTGGCCCCAGGACCGGCCGCCCTTCGCGCCGCCCTGCGGCGGACCGAGCCCCAACCTGCCCAGCGATCCGGGGGAGCTGCGCTACAGCGCGGCCCGGCTGCTGCTCGAGCTGGCCGACGCCGATGACCGGGTGGCGGTGGTGCGCTTCGACAGCGATGCCGAAGGCGTAGGCGCGCTTGGTACACTGACGCCCGTGGGCTCGGCCGAAAATCGACGTCAGCTTTCAGCCACTCTTCAGGCGCCCGACGACTATTTCCAGCGCGGTTACACCCGCATCGACCTGGGTCTGGAAGAGGCCATCCGCCTGCTGGACGAGGGCCGCACGCCCGGGCGCAGCCAGTACGTGCTTCTCCTGACCGACGGCGAGCCCAGCGCTCAGTCGGGCGTCACCAACCAGACGGAACGGGTGCGGGAACAGATCGCCGCACTCAACGCCTCTGGCGTGCTCGTTTTCCCCGTGGTGCTCTGCAACCCCAGCGCAGGTTGTGCGGGTGACTTCCTCCGGGAAGAGTTCGTCGATTTCGGCGTGCGCGAGGCCAAGTCCGCACCCGAGCTTCTGCAGATCTTCAGCGACATCGTCGCCGACATGAAGCCCGACCGCTCGGTCACCGACCGGCGCAACGGCGCCGGCGCACTCCAGGTCTCCATCCGCGACGCGCACGGCGCGCAGAACATGGCCTTCGTCACGCCCAGCAATGCCCTGCTCAACGTCCAGCGGGACGGCCAGCCGGCCCTGGCCCGCACGCTGCTTGACGACAGCAACATCAGCGTCAATCTCATCGATCAGGCCCAGCTAGCCAGCGGCCAGTGGACGGTGGACACTAGCGACGTGAGCGGCTTTGCCGTGATCCAGGCCGAGAGCTATCCCCAACTGCTCAATCCGCCGCCCAGCATTGCCGACAGCCCCGCGTCGGTGCGCTACTATCCGGCCGGCAAACCGCCCCTGCTCATTGCCCGGGGTGTGGGTCCGGGCGCGAATGAGCCCATCTACTACAACGACGGGACGGAGCTGGCTGCCTTTGGGGAGGCGGGCACGCGGGCCCTGGTCCTGAACGAGGAGCCAGGCACGGTTCGCCTTCAACTGGGTGACGACGCCGAGCCGCTCCAGCTCGTGCGGACCTTTCAACTTGAGGCCCGCAGCAATTTGCCCCAGGTTCAGGTGCTGGCGCCTACGCCGGCGGAGCCCGGACTGCTGCCCGACGGTCGCCAGCGCCTCCAGGCCGGTTTCAGCGGCAACGATGCGATCAGCGAGATGGCGGGCACTGTCTTTGTGATGGACACAACGGATGACGACCGGGGCGGCGGGCTGGTTTACGAGGCCGCCATGAACTGTGCCAATCGTCTCTGTACGGATGAGGGCTTCACGCCCGAGGATGGCCGCAGCTATCGCTATACCTACGTGCTGGAGGCGATCAAGGACGATCTGCGCTTTAGCGACTGGGGTCAGGCTGAGACCGAACTGGCGCCCGCGGTCTACCTGCGCGGTTTGCCTGCTGAGTTGGATCTGGCCCAGATGCCGGCCGACGGCTGGCCCATCGAACTGGCTTCAGGCACGACGGAAGAGATCGGAACCATCGAAGCCGCCCTCACCCTGGCCCGCCTCGACGATGACGATCCCACGGTGACCGTGCCGGTGGAGAGTGTTGCCGTCAGTTTCAATGAAGAAGTGCCGGAGAGCGGCAGCCTGCCCGCCATGCTGCGCGTCGATGGATTGGAGTCACTGCGCCCCGGCCAGTATACGGGTACGTTGGAGCTGTTGACCCGCTCGCCCAGCGGCCTGCCCATGACGGTGGAGGTGCGGCCCGGTGCATCCCTGCCCGTGACCCTGGACGTGCCTCGGCCTCTGGCCAATGTGGGTGCGCAAACCGTCGATTTCGGCGATGTTCTCTTTGACACCTCGCCCAATTTCCGCTTAGATCAGGAAGCGCTGGTTCCCGTCGACTTCAGCGGCGCGCCCTTTGCCCTGACCGCCGAGATGGTCAACGGTTCGTGCGCCGATGTGACGGTAACGGCCGGAGAGGTGCGCCGCCAGGCCGGGCGCGATGTGCTGCCCCTGCGTCTGACCAGCACCCGCCCGGTGGAACCGGGCGCCTGCACCGGGGCCATCGCCCTGCGCGGGCCGGATGGCGATCATGACGTCGTGCCCGTGCTTGGCGGTCTCGGCGGCGAGGTCGAGCACGGCTCGGACGACGCCCCCGAGTTCGAGCCGGATGGGCGAGCAGACGTGCGCGATCTTGAGGGGGCGTGTCACCGTTGGCTCCCGCAAAGGTC
>CAYZLP010000856.1:0-2811 GCA_964478635.1 uncultured Caldilineaceae bacterium | reverse complement strand
AGAATGTCTCCTTCGAGATCCATCGGGGCGAGTCCCACGGCATCGTCGGTGAGTCGGGCTGCGGCAAGAGCACCGTGGCCTGGGCCATCGTCAACTTCTTGGGTGCGAACGGCTATGTAAAGCGGGGCAGCATCAAGTTCCTCGGCCAGGATCTGGTCGGCAAGAGTGCGGAGGAGCTGCGCAAGCTGCGCGGCGACCAGATCGCCATGGTCTTCCAGGATCCAATGCAGGCCCTCAACCCCTCCATGCGGCTGGGCGACCAAATGAAGGAAGTCCTGACGGTTCACCGGGGCATTAGCAACGAAGAGGCCGAGGCGCGCTGCATTGAAATGCTCGAGCGGGTCTACATGCCCGATGCCGCCAACGTCATGCGGCGCTATCCGCACCAGATTTCGGGCGGCCAGCAGCAGCGCGTCGTCATCGCCATGGCCTTGCTCAACAACCCGGCCCTCCTGATCATGGACGAGCCGACCACGGCGCTGGACGTCACGGTGGAGGCGGCCGTCCTCGATCTAATCGCCGAACTCCGCCGCGAGTTTGACACGGCCATCATGTATATCACCCACAACCTGGGCGTCGTCGCCCGCGTCTGCAACAAGGTGGGCGTTATGTACGCTGGGGAAATGGTGGAGCGGGCCTCGGTTCAGCGCATCTTCGCCCGGCCGCAGCACCCCTACACCCAGGGGCTGATCCGCTGCATCCCCACCCTCGGCGCGGACAAGGCGTCCAGCGTCCTTTACCCCATTCCCGGCCGGGTGCCGCCGCCGAACAACCGTCCGGCGGGTTGCATCTACGGGCCGCGCTGCGATTATGCCCAGCAGCGCTGCCATGACGAGCGACCGGAGTTGCGCACGCTGGCGGACGGCGTTCAGGTGCGCTGCCACTTCGCCGAGGAGATCGACCCCAGCGAATGGCTGCCGGCGGAAACGATCGACTTGCCGACTGCGACGGAGAAACCGGCTGACGCCGAACCGATTCTTGAGTTGAACGAGCTACGCAAATATTACCCGGTGGTTGGCGGTTCCTTAAAAGACGTTCTGGGTATGGGCGAAAAGCGCTATGTCAAAGCAGTCGAGGGCGCAACCTTCAACGTCCCCAAGGGTTCGACTCTCGGCATCGTCGGTGAGTCGGGCTGCGGCAAGAGTACGCTCATCAAGACCATCATCGGCCTGGAGGACGCCACCAGCGGCAACGCGGAATTCATGAGCTTCGACATTACGGGCGATCTCTCCGAGCGCAACATGCAGCTGATTCAGGAACTGCAGATGGTCTTCCAGAATCCTGACTCGACCATGAATCCCTCATACACCGTGGGCCAGCAGATCGGGCGCCCCATGATTCGCTTCGGCACTGTGCCCAAGAATGAAGTGCGCAGCGAAGTGATCAAGCTCCTCCAGTCCATGCGGCTGGGCGCCAATTATTACGACCGCCTGCCCCGGCAACTGAGCGGCGGCGAGAAGCAGCGAGTCGGCATTGCCCGGGCCCTGGCCAGCCGCCCGGATCTCGTCCTCTGCGACGAGCCGGTCAGCGCGCTGGACGTCTCTGTCCAGGCGGCCATCCTGAACCTCCTGCTCGACGTACAGCAGGAGCACAATACCACCATGATCTTCATTGCCCACGACCTGAGCGTCGTTCGCTTCTTCTCCGACAGCGTGGCCGTGATGTACCTGGGCCAGATCATGGAGATCGGCCCGGCGGACGCCATCTACCGGCCACCTTACCATCCGTATACGGAAGCGTTGCTGTCGGCCGTGCCCATCCCCGATCCGACGGTCAAGCAGAAGCAAATCCGGCTGGAAGGCTCTGTCCCAAGCGCCGTGAACCCGCCGTCGGGCTGCCGCTTCCATACGCGCTGTCCCCGGCGGCAGCTACTGCCCGAGAACGGTGCGATTTGCGCCGAGGAGGAGCCGCCCTGGCAGGAAGCGGGCGACGGCCATCGCATCTTCTGCCACCTGCCGCTGGATACTCTGCGCAGTTTTGACCCCGTTATCGAATCCCTGGCTGCGGAGCCGGGCGATTGAGTTATTTGCCTATCACACCCTCGTTCACAAAAGGGGCGTTATCATGCTAGTCAAGGATTGTATGACCCGCCATCCGGTCATGGTTGCACCGGACCTGCCGGCGGCCGAAGCGGAACGCATCATGGCGGAGAATCACATCCGCCATCTGCCCGTGGTGGAAGATGGGAAGCGCCTGGTCGGCCTGGTGACGCGCCAGCGATTTAGCCTGAAGCCTGACGTGGTCGGCAGCTATGACGTCTGGGAAATCACGCGTAATCTGGCCAGTCTCAAGGTCAAGCGCATCATGATTCCGGTCAAGCAGGTCTATACGGTGAACCCCGATCTCAGCATCGAGCGGGCCGCTGCCATGATGTCCGAATATAAGGTCGGCTGCCTGCCGGTCGTCGAGGAAAATAACGTCGTGGTGGGGATCGTGACCGAGATCGATCTGCTGGAAAGTTTTCAGCTGATGCTGGGCTTGCCCACAGAAGGCGTCCGGGCGACGGTTAGCATGCCCAATCAGAAGGGTGAGTTTGCCAAGCTGATGCAGGTGTTGGCGGACCAGGAATGGGGCGTCATGGGCATCGGCACTTTTCCCAACCGCCGTCGAGAGGGCTATTATTTCACGGTGGTGAAGATTACGGGCGTAGGGCCTGATGAGGTAGTGAACGCGCTCAACGCCATCAATGGCCAGGAAGTGGTTGATATACGCACTGTGGTATAATCTGCGCAGGCATTGCAATAAACTGAAACCCGAAGCCTGAGCCTGTCGAAGGCGGATCGGCCGATCCGCCTTCGACAGGCTCAGGCT
>CAYZLP010000855.1:0-2815 GCA_964478635.1 uncultured Caldilineaceae bacterium | reverse complement strand
CTACTTCATCATCGCCAAGTGCATGGAATTCGTCAGCGCTGAGGTGTAAGGGGAGGGAGAGCAGGAAGGGGCGCGGGCAGCTTGCCGGTTGGTAGGCTGCCCGCGCCCCGCGTGGTGCACAACATGCTATGGATTAGCTGTCCTGATGTTTGTTATGTGCTTTTCCAGCACCATCGGATCCGTTTGCTGAAGCCCAAAACGGCAAATGTTCCAGTTCGGGTTCGTGCAGTACATCCGTCATGGTCCAGAAATGGGCATCACCATGATGCATACAGAATATCTCCGTCAGCGGGCGGATTGGTTGTCCGGCAATAATCTCCAGGAATAGGCGTTCTTGGACAAAACGATCCTTCAACCCTTCGTCATCGACGAACTCGACCTCACCCATCATCCGCAGCATCTTGGCCCCACCCAAGTCCGGTGGATTATTGTAGAAACAGACCTCAACCTTTGGATTCTCTCTCAATTGCCGGACAAACTCCTTGGGTGAAAACGTGCCGAAATAGAAGCCATCTTCGTTGGCAAACCACAGCATCAGTACCCGCACTCGGGGCTGATCCCCATCCATTGTGGCAATGAAGCAGACTGGATTTGCCTGTGCGAATTCAATGCCCACTTGTCGCCATTTTGTCGCCACAAGCCGGTTAGCATGAGTCCATGTCTTCTCCCCTTGGCCTGATTCAAGGAGGCCTGTAATGACCGCTTACTCCAGCTGCCACAGATGTAAGTGCTGCTGTCTCGTCATCGAAACCGTGACGCGGGAGAAGGGCAATGTCCCGAAGGCGCGGTTACGCTGGTACGAGATGAAGCAAAAGGGGTGCCAATGGATGTCAGCCTGCTGCGGGCTGAGGTAGAAGCGGCATAAATTGTGAGAAATGCATCACTACAGGTTTCAACAACGGGAGAAAGCCAAACAACACATGAGCGAAACAGTTTTTGTCACCGGAATCACCGGCTTCATTGCGAAACACGTCGCCCTCAACCTGCTCACCCAAGGTTATGCAGTAAGAGGCACGCTGCGCTCCATGGCGCGTGCCGATGAAGTACGCCAGACGCTGCAAGCCCACGGCGCCGACGTCTCCAATTTAAGTTTCGTGGAAGCGAATCTTGATGAAGATGGAGGATGGGTGGAGGCCGTTGCGGATTGCGATTATGTCCAACATATCGCCTCACCCGTGCCCGTTTCCCAGCCACGTGACCGTGAAGCGCTGGTCCCGATGGCGAGAGGCGGCGCGCTGCGGGTGCTCAATGCCGCCCAAGCCGCCGACGTCAAACATATCGTTGTCACCTCATCGCTCGCCGCTATGGCGCATCGCGATGACCGGTCCGCGACCCGAAGCATCACGGAAAGCGACTGGTCAGACCCGGAGGGGAAACACGCAACGGCCTACATTGTCTCCAAAACACGAGCCGAGCTGGCTGTCTGGGCGTGGGCGTATGAGCAGGGCTGGACCGAACGCGTGACCACGGTCAATCCCTGCTATGTTCTCGGACCTACCCTAGATACAGATATTTCCGGTTCGGTAATGGTCGTCCAATTGCTGATGACTGGCGCATATCCACTGTTGCCACCCATAAATCTGATGTTGGTAGACGTCCGCGATGTCGCCGAACTGCATGTGCGGGCCATGACATTGCCTGAGACGGGAGGACGACGGCTGCTTGCCGCGGCCGATACGCTCGCATTGTTAGACGTCGCGGACATCTTACGCAACGAATTCCCAAGCTACGCTGTCAAGATCCCAACCCGGAACATGCCCGCGTTTGCCGTACGTCTCCTGGCCCAGTTCGACCGTAAAGTCATGAGCATTGTTCCACAACTCGGTCGAACGCTGACGGCCGACAATGCCTATGTCACTGAACTGACCGGCGTGCACTTTCGACCGGCTGAGGAAGCCGTGCGTGCAGCCGGCCAGTCACTGATTGACCATTCTGTGATCTAACTCGGCACATGCGTTTGGCTGCTGCCCTTCGTTGGAATCATCCGACCCGCTCTGTCAGCTGCCGCTAGTGGCCGCTTCAAGGTGGTGATCCTGGTTGATCTGCTGGTTAATCTTCCTGGAAGGCGTTCAGAATATCCGGCATTGGCCGATTGAACCTTCCAGGAAGAGTATACCGTACCGTTCGCTTCCTGGAAGGTGACGTTGAGTGACGTTCACCGTGGCGGTAGCCTTCCAGGAAGCCTGTATCCCGCCGCTAGCCCTTCCTGCTGCGGGCCTTGGCGACCTCGCGCGCTGCGAGTATTCTACCCGCACGCGCTTTTGTGATCTCTCAAATCGTCTCAATCGTTTTGCACACCGCAATTTCTCCCTAAACAGAGCGTTGACCAACGGCTTGCTTTCTGATAGAATCTTCGCACACCATCACGGTCTTCAGCGCAAGAAGCTTGAGCGAAAGGAAAGTGTCGCCATGTCAATTAGCCCCAAGGATTGGTCGAACGCGTCGTCGAGGAAATCTACAATCAAGGCAACCTGGACCTGATTGACGAATTGTACTCGCCGGACATCGTGCGTGAAGTTTTGCCCATGCCGCCCATCGTTGGGCAAGAGGCCATGCGCCAGTACGTTGAGGATACTCGCAAGGCATATTCCGGAATGCACATCGAAATCGAGCAGCTTCTCGTCGATGGCAATCGGACCGCCACGATTTTCGTGTTGACGGGCACGCACGTGGACCAGACGCCGTCCGTGCCCATCCCGCCCACAGGCAGAGAGATTCGCCTCCGCGGTGCTGTCATCGGGTTGATTGAAAATGGGCAGAGCGTCAGCGAAGTTGCCTATCACGACACGTTTGGCCTCATGCAGCAGCTTGGCGT
>CAYZLP010000854.1:0-2816 GCA_964478635.1 uncultured Caldilineaceae bacterium | reverse complement strand
GCTGGCCCAGGAGGGGCTCGGCATTCTCATGGTCTCGTCCGATATCCAGGAAGTGTTGGCCGTCAGTCATCGCATCGTGACTATGTACAAAGGACGCCTTACCGGTGAATTTACCCAGGAGGAAGCGACCCAGGCCAAACTCATTCATGCCGCGTCGACGGAGGTGAGCCATGGCTGAGCAAGATTCGGTCAAACCCGATGCCACATCGACAGGTCGCCCTCGCCTGCGCATCAATGCTTCCCTGCGTGAAGTGCTCGGCCTGGCCGTCGTCTATGCGATTATCTTTGTGGGGTTGGCGATCCTGTCACCCTTTTTCTTGACGACGCGCAATCTCATCAACCTGCTGCTGGCCACCTCGATCCTGGCAATCGTGGCGGTCTTTACGACCATGCTTATGATCAGCGGCGGCCTGGATCTGTCCGTGGGCTCGGTCGTTGCGCTCTCCGGCGTCGTGATCGCCGTCCTGCAGCCGCTCATCGGCATCTGGCCGGCGGCCCTGGCCGGTCTGCTGGCCGGCACAGCGGTCGGTCTGCTCAATGGCCTGCTGGTTACGGTGGTCGGCATCAATGCCGTCATCACGACCCTGGGCACGCTCTACGTAGCCCGGGGCACGGCCTTTGTTCTGTCCGATGGACTCACCAAGCCGGTATTTGATGAACGCTTCGCCCTCCTGGGCAGTGGCGAGCTGCTGGGTATTCCCTTGCCGATTCTGATCGCGGCTGCCCTCTTCATCATCGGCTATGTCGTCTTGAATTACACTACTTATGGCCGCGCGCTTTACGCTGTGGGCGGCAATGCCGAAGCCAGCCGCCTGGCGAGTCTGCCGGTCGACCGCTACCGCATCATGGCCTACCTGTTCTCGGGCTTCAGCGCGGGCCTGGCCGGTGTTATCTTGACGGCCAGACTCTACGCCGCAGCGCCGCAAGCCGCCATGGGATTGGAGTTCAGCGTGATTGCGGCCGTCGTGCTGGGCGGCACAAGCCTGGCGGGTGGCAAGGGCAGCATGCTCGGCACGTTCTTCGGCGTGCTTATCCTCGGTACGTTGAACAACGGCATGACGCTCCTTAGCCTTTCGTCCGACTATCAGCAGATTGTCCAGGGTCTGGTGCTGTTACTGGCCGTTGCCATCGATCAGATTCGTCTGGGCGCCGTCGACATTGCTGTTTTGCGCCGCAAAGGCCCACAGACCGGCTGATTAGCGATTGAAACGCGCCGAGCAGTCCGCGTCGCAGGTCTGCACAAGCAACAAAAGGAGAGACGTATGAGCATGGTTGAGATGGGGCGGACGCCCCGGGCCAAAGTAGGTGTCTTCGGCATCGGGCTTGCCGCCTATTGGCCCCAGTTTGATGGCTTGAAGGAACGTCTGGAAGGTTATCAGCGGAGTGTGGAAGGCCGGATCGCTGCCATGGGCGCCGAGGTCGTGTCGGCTGGGCTGGTCGACACCGCACCGGCCGCGCAGCGCGCCGGGGATCTCTTCGCTCAGGCCAACGTCGACATGATCGTCTGCTACGTCGGCACCTACTCGACCTCATCCCAGGTGTTGCCGGCCGTGCAGCGGCGCAAGGCGCCCGTCTTGATTTTGAATCTTCAGCCGACGCCCGCCCTGGATTATCCCAACACCGATACGGCCGAATGGCTGGCGAACTGCTGTGCGTGCTGCGTTCCCGAAATCTCCAATGCCTTCGCCCGCAGCCGCATACAGTTCAACGTGGTTTCCGGCCTCCTCGGCCCGGCGGACGGCGGGGCAAATCGCTACTTCGAGCAGGCCTGGCGGGAGATCGAAGAGTGGGTCCTGGCCGCCGGCGTCTTGCGGACCCTCAACTACAGCCGCGTCGGCTTCCTGGGCCACACCTACCCGGGGATGCTCGATATGTACTCGGACTTCACCATGCACCATGCCCAACTGGGCGCGCATATCGAGGTTCTGGAGATGGACGATCTCCACGAGCGGGTGGCCGGCGCGACCGACGCCGAGGTGGCGGCCAAAATCGCCGAAATCAAGGATGTCTTTGAAATCGCGGCGCCGGGCAAGGACAAGATCTCCATGCCCGTGACCGATGAGGCCATGCGCTGGTCCGCCGAGGTGGCCGTGGGTCTGGACAAGCTGGTGGAAGATTTCGATCTGAACGGCTTGACCTATTATTACCGTGGTCTGAACGGCAATCCGAATGAGGAACTGGGCGCCTCCCTGATCGTGGGCAATTCGTTGTTGACGGCCCGCGGCGTGCCGGCCTCCGGCGAAGGTGATCTCAAGACTTGCATGGCCATGCTGATCATGGATCGGCTGGGTGCAGGCGGTTCCTATACGGAATTTTATGCCATGGATTTTGTGGACGAGTTCATTCTCATGGGGCATGACGGCCCCGGTCACGTGGCGATTAGCGCGGGCAAGCCGCTGCTGCGCGGCCTGGGTCTTTTCCACGGCAAGCGCGGTTATGGCCTTTCCGTGGAATTCAACGTCGTGACCGGCCCGGTGACGATTCTGGGCATGACCCAAACGGCGGAGGGGCGGCTCAAGCTACTGGCCGCAGAGGGCGAATCCATTCCGGGCTCGCGCCTGGAAATCGGCAATACGAATTCGCGGCTGCGCTTCTCACTCGACCCTGCCGAATTCATGAATCGCTGGGCGGAGCAGGGTCCCACCCATCACTGCGCCCTGGGCGTCGGGCATCAGGTCGGCAAGATCAGAAAGCTGGCGCGCCTGCTCGATCTCGAGCTGGTCGTGGTCGGCTAAGTGCTCTGTTAACCTGAATCTTGCACATGTCATTCTGAACGGGTCGGTCCGAAATCTTCGGATTTGTCGACTGTCTAGTGA
>CAYZLP010000853.1:0-2818 GCA_964478635.1 uncultured Caldilineaceae bacterium | reverse complement strand
ACCCGACCCGGCCGGCGAATCCGACAACTTCGACGATGCCATCACGATTTGCAGCGGACAGACTGTGACCGGTTCGGTCGACAGCGTCAACGATATCGACGACGTCTACCGCATTCGCGCCACAGGCGGCAATGTGCTTGAACTAACGCTCGGCGGCGCCGGCGGTGATGTCGACCTCTACCTCTATGCTCCGCGCGCTACGGATGTCACATCCGATCTCTGGATCGCCAACTCTGAGCGAGACGGCAACACGGAAACCATGCGTTTCTACGTGCCCGAAACCGCATTCTGGTTTGTCGATCTGTATTCCTATTCGGGTTCGACCGACTATACGTTGACGGTGCGGGAGACGGCCAATAACGGCTTCTACAGCTGCATCCCGGATGGGGGACTGCCGGGCAACAATATTGAAGACGCGCGCCTGGTGTGCAGCGGCCAACCCCTCACCGGGTCGTTGGATGAGGCCAACATCGATGACGTTTACGCCATCTCGATTCCGGCAGGGTGGCATATCACAATTCACCTCGCCGGCACAGGAGGCAATTCAGATATGGCGCTCTTCGAGCCGGGCGCCACCGATGTCTTCACGGACACTCCGCTGGCGGTCTCCGCTAACCCCGGCAATGATGAGGGAATCTCCGAAATCCCCGGCAGTGCAGGAGAATTCTATGTGGATGTCTATTCAGCCGCAGGACCAGTCGTTTACGATCTGTGGATCTACGTCACCGACATCGCATCCGGTACCGCACTGTCCGGTGGGGAGCAGCATAGACAAAATGGAAAGGCTGAACGGGGCGTGCGGCCGGTGCCCACCGCGACGAGACAGGGGCCCTGAGACAATCTACCATGTGGGGTCACGAAGGCGCCCCCTGACAACAACGTCCCCCGGCACGGTCTAGACTTGCTCTGGTCAGCAAAAAATCTCGTGGGCCGTGCCGGGGACGTGTGCGGGGATCGATCTTGTGAAACAGCCTACGGAGACAAAGATTCAGCGGAGGCGGCGACGGCAGCGCGGCGGCGTGCCTGGCGACTCTTGTAAAGTGGCTCGACGGCGCGTACCAGGACCGAACCGACCACGGCCATGATGAGCACATAGGCGGCCGAGAGGGGCAGCAGATCGCTCGTCAGGCCCGCGCTTGCCCCCAGGCCGGCAATCACGATGGAGAACTCGCCCCGGGGGATGAGCATGGCGCCGGCCCGCCAGCGCCCCAACGCCCCCACGCCGCGACGCCGGGCAGCGAACCACCCTGTAGCCACCTTGGTGAGCGCGGTGACCAGTCCCAGGGCAAGGGCCAGCGGGATGGCCGCGGGCAGGCTCGCGGCATCGGTCTGTAGACCAAAAAAGAGGAAGAAGATAGCAGCAAACAGGTCGCGCATGGGCCCCAGGAGTTCATGGGCTTTTTCGCCGATGGGACCGGACAGGGCAATGCCGACCAGAAACGCGCCCACGGCCGCAGAGACTTGCAGTTGCTGAGCAATGCCCGCCACGAGCAAGATGATGCCGAAAACGGTCAAGAGCTGAATCTCGTCGGTGCCGCCGCCCAGATAGCGGCTCATGACGCCGCCGTAGCGGACGGCCACAATGAGCACCACAGCTACCGTAACCAGGGCCACCGTCAGCGAAATCACGCCCGATACGACGCCCGTGCCGACGAGGAGCACCACCATGAGCGGGAGGAAAACGGCCATCGCCAGATCCTCCAGAACGAGAACCGTCAGCACCGCTGGCGTCTCACGGTTACCCAGCCAGTTCAGGTCATTGAGCAGCTTGGCGATAACGCCCGACGAGGAAATATAGGTAATGCCTCCTAACAGCAACGCCGTGACCCATCCCCAGCCCAGTATGAGACCCAGCACCAGGCCCGGTGTGAAGTTCAGCACGAGATCCGCAACGCCCGACACCCATCCGGTACGGAGGCTGCTGGTCAGTTCCTCACCGCTGTATTCCAGCCCAATCATGAACAGCAGCAAAATGACGCCAATTTCAGCGCCGGCCTGGATAAACGCTTCTGTCTCATAGCTCATGGGCACGATGCCGATTGCGCCGATGAAGAGACCACCCAGCAGGTAGAGCGGGACGGGCGAGAAGCCCAGGCGCGTGGCAAGCCGGGCCAGCAACGCCATGACGACGAGCAGCACGCCCAATTCAAAGAAGAGGACTGCTATTTCGGCCGAACCTGCAGGAACAGGTGCAAAATGCATGGAGGCTTACCCGTCTTCCAGTAGATCGAACGTATCGCGAATGCCTTCAGGGGTACCGACCACCACGGCGGTGTCTCCCGGCATCAGCGCAAAGTCGGGGCCGGGCGAGGGAATCGTCTTGCCTTCCCGGACGATCGCCACGACAGAAACCCCGGTCTGCGTACGAATCCTTAGTTCCTCAATAGTACGCCCGGCACAGGACCAGTCATCTCGAATCGGCACCCAATCGATGGTTAGCCCCGGCAAAGCCTGCTGCAAATCGACTTGACTCTGGGCAACCTGCGTACCGCCCAACAACTCCGTCAGGGTATGGGCGTCTTCCGGATCCAGACGCAACACCGTCGAGCAGGAATCGGGGTCATCCCGGTCATAGATCAGCAAGTCAAAGCGATCTGTGCGATGGGCAATGATGCCCAGTTGATCCCCTGCCCTCGTCGCAAAATCATACCGGATGCCCACACCGGGCAATTGTGTTTCGTGCACTGTTGTCATTGACGATCTTCTCCTCACCCTCTGCGTATCAGGCAATATGGCTGACTCCGTTATCAGCCGAAAATTGGCGTCATTATAATGTCCTGGCGCCGGTCTATCTGTGCAATTCCTCCGGTTTTCTCCC
>CAYZLP010000852.1:0-2822 GCA_964478635.1 uncultured Caldilineaceae bacterium | reverse complement strand
TGCGGCGGTGATACCCACTCATAGCCGCTTTCCGTTACCAGGATCTCCTCTTCCATGCTGATATAGCCAAAGGGAGATCGCACGCCAAACTCCAGCGTGAAGACATTGCCGGCCTGAATGACGCCGTAGGGTTTGGCGCCGTAGCGCTCCCAGCGCGGATAGAAGCCGGTACCGCCGTCGTGGGCATAGCGGCCCACGGAATGGCCCAGTGCGTGGGGATACTCTTCATAGCCTGCGTCGGTGATGAACTTACGCGCAACTGCATCCACTTCCCAGCCCTTGACGCCGGGCTTCACGGCGTCTGCCGCGGCCTGGATGCCATCGCGAACGGCGTTGAAGACCGCCTTTACCTCCTCGGGCGCCTCGTCCTCACCTGGGCGCAATACGTACCACGTGCGCTGATTGTCGGAGCAGAAACCGTCGACCTTGACGCCAAAATCCATGTTGAGGGTTTCACCTGCCTTGACGGTTTCGTCCGAAACGCCCACGTGGCCCCACGGTGAATTGGGTCCGGCATTCAAGCCTGGGCAATGGCCGGGATCCCAGGCCGTGTCTACCCCGCGTTCGGCGACGAGGGCGTGAACGAATGCATAGATGTCCTTCTCGGATATGCCCGGCTTCAGCCAAGCCGAGACCGTGTCGAAAATCTCCATGGAAATGGCGCTGGCTTTGCGCATGGCGGACAATTCTTGGGGCGTCTTGCGGCCACGCAGCGCCTCCACAAAATCTTCCGCCGAGACCAGCCGGGCGGCATAGGGTGTGTCGGCCAGATATCCCTGGAGGTTGAGGTACATGCCGTAGGTCAATCCGTCGGCGCTGACGTCGCTCTGGCTGTAGTTGAGGCCGATGCGCTGCGGATCGACCCGTTCGATGAGGGGCACGAGCACATCTTTGATGCTCTGGGTATAGGGAATCACTTCGTCGAATACATTCTCGCGCCGGATGGCTTCGTCGTCGCCCTTGCCCGACACGGCAATCTTTTCGCCGGCCCGAGTGAAGATGAAGGCAGCAGGCCAGGTGGGCGAGTAGGGTCCCAGCAACTTCAGGACCGGATCGGTGTGCTCGGCGGTCTCGCGCACATAGGTGATCCACATGTCCAGATCGAATTCGGCTAGCAGAGCAGACGCCTGCTGCGCTTTCTCTTGATAGGCGTTCATAGAGACTCCCGGAAGTTAACCTGCATTGTTGATGCGCCACGGGAATGAAAATCCGTGCCGATCGGCATGATCAGCGTCATCCGCGGCCCAATTTTGGGCAGATTCGCAAACATGCAACCTCACCAACAGCACGGCGCGTACTCAGTCCATCCGCTTCTGCACCGTTCCAAAGCGCCGCTGCGGAACCCGCTCCTCAAACTGGCCGGTGAGTTCGGGCGACATGTCGTCGTTGAAATAGAGCGGAATCGGCGTGATGTCAACCGGTTGCCGTACCTTGTCCCGGCCCAGGCTCGGACACCCCCAGCCATCGTCGGGCGCATCCCGGCGTTGCTCTTTGAAATAGCCGAGGATACCGCACGAGAAGCAGTGCTCCCGGCAGTCGTCCACGACGCCGCCCTTGTACGTGTGAATGTATTCATCGACCAGGAACTGCTTCTTGAGGCCGGCCGAGATGTGCTCCCAGGGCAGAATCTCGTCGACGGTGCGTTCCCGTCGGGCATACCAATCCATGTCCATGTCCAGCTCGGCAAAAGCAGCCTGCCAGGCGCCAAAGTTGAAATATTCGCCCCAGCCTTCCAGTTTCGCGCCTTTGCGCCAGGCCAGTTCGATGACGTCGGCCACCCGCCGGTCGCCCCGGGTCAAAAACGCCTCCACCAGCGTCTCGTCCGGATTGTTCCAGGTGAAGTGAATGCCCCGGCCCCGCAGTTCCTGCTGGAGCAACTCGATCTGGGCGTTGATGACCGTCTCATCTTCCATGGGTACCCACTGGAAGGGCGTGTGGGGTTTGGGCACCAGCGTGCTCACGCCGATGCGCACGTTGGCCCGGCCACCCAGGACGCGCCGGCCCACGGCCAGCACTTCCTTGGACAGATCCGCGATGGCCTGCACATCTTCCAGGGTCTGGGTGGGATGGCCGATCATGAAGTACATCTTGATGGTCGTCCAGCCCCGCTTGTAGACCTCCTCGGCCGTTTCAAGCAGTTCATGGGACGCGATGGGCTTGTTGATGACGTCGCGCAGGCGGTCCGTGGCGGCTTCCGGCGCAAAGGTGAAACCCGAGCGGCGGCGCCCCTGCTCCAGCAAGTCCATGAGATCCACGCTGAAGCTCTCGATGCGCAGGCTCGGCAGGCCGATGCTCAGCTTTTTGGCTCCATGCTTTTCCATGGTCCGCCGGACCAGTTCTTCTACATGGGTGTAGTCCGAGCTGCTCAGGCTGAGGAAGCTCACCTCCTCAAAACCGCAGTGCTCGATCATTTCGTCAACGGCCTGCAGCACTTCGTCGGCCGTCCGCTCGCGCACCGGGCGGAAGATCATGCCGGCCTGGCAGAAGCGACACCCCCGAGTGCAGCCGCGCATGATTTCGATCGCGGCCCGATTGTGCACCACATCGATAAAGGGCACGATAAATCGGGTCACCGGCGGCGGCATGACGGTCACCACCCGCTTTAACACCTCCGCAGGCGCAGCCGGATGGTTCGGCGTCACCGCGGCAATCGTTCCGTCCGCGGCGTAACTCACCTCATAAAAATGGGGCACATAGACCCCCGGAATTCTGGCCAATGCTTCCCACAGCACCCGACGAGGCAAATTAATAATTGAGAATTCAGAATTTTCAATTGGTAATTCGCTTTTCCACCTTTCATACGCCGCGATCACCTCAAAGAT
>CAYZLP010000851.1:1278-2824 GCA_964478635.1 uncultured Caldilineaceae bacterium | reverse complement strand
TCGCCTCTTGACGCCGGCCGCGTTTCAGCAGGCTTGGTTGGCCGTGAAGCGCGCCAAGGGCGGTCCCGGCGTCGACGGCGTTACCCTGGCGCGCTTTGAGGCCGACCTGACGGCGGAACTGGCCAGCCTGCGGGCGGACATGGTCGCCGGCGCCTATCGTCCTCGACCCCTGCGCCAGGTTGTGGTGCCCAAAGCGGGCGAGGGAATGCGTACCCTGGCCATCTGGACGCTGCGCGATCGAGTCGCCCAGCGCGTCATCTACGAATTGCTCATGCCGGTCTTCGATCCGCACTTTCTGCCCTGCAGCTTCGGCTTTCGGGCCGGCCTGGGCGTCGAGGATGCCATTCGTGCCGTCATCTTGCATCGCAATGCCAACCTGCGCTGGGTGGTGGATGCTGACATCCGCAATTGCTTTGACGAGATCGACGGACGGCGCGTGGCCAGGCTTGTGCGCAAGCGAGTGCGCAATCGGCTCATTATGGGGTACGTGCAGGCGTGGTTGGACGCGCAGCTGCTGCAGAGCGCCGACGGTCGCCCCCGACGGGCCGGCGCCGCCCAGGGCAGCGCGTTGTCGCCTCTCTTTGCCAACATCTATCTCCATGAGATGGATCGGAGGCTGACGGCCAAGAAACTGGCCCTGGTGCGCTATGCCGACGATTTCGTGATCTGTTGCCGCCGCAAGGCCGAAGCGCACGCAGCGCAGGAAGAAGCGGAGCGAGCGCTTGCCGAACTCGGGCTGGCGCTGCATCCCCAGAAGACGCGCATTCGTCACTTCGACGAGGGTTTTGCCTGGCTGGGCCATTTCTTCATTCGCAATGAACACTATCGAACGCAGTAGGTCGGGCATCCTTGCCCGATAAGATCATCAACCGCGGTAGGTCGGGCATCCTTGCTAGACGAGACCCGTCGATGCAGGGCAGCCTGTCGGGCGGGGGCGCCCGACCTACGGTATCCGATCCCGTTGCGCCGTCTGCCAGGGCTTTCGGCGCTTGTAAAAGGAATCAAGCCACCCTATGACTGTTCTTCATGTACGTGAACCGGGCGCCGTCGTGCGCCGTGAGGCGGAACAACTGCGCGTCACGCTCAAGGATCCGGCGACGCGTCGGCTGCGGGAACTACACGCGCTCCCCGTGCGCGAAATCGAGCAATTGGTCCTGTATGGCAACGTGCAGTTGACCACCCAGGCCGCCGAATTGCTGCTGCGCAACCAGATCGACGTGATTTTTGCCAGCGCGGGCGGCGCCTATCGGGGCCGCCTGGCGAAAGACGGATCCCGCTTCGCGCGGCTGCGCCACGCGCAACTGCGGCGGAGTGACAGCGGGCGCCAGAGCCTGGAGATCGCCATTCCGGTCGTGCAGGCCAAGCTGGCCGGCCAATGCTATCTGTTGCGGACGTTGATCGACCAAACGACCCGCAAAACCGGTGAGCAGCTTGAGCGGTCCGTCAGCGGCATGGAGCGCATGCGCAAGGCGGCGGGCAGCGCCGGGTCGCTGGATGGGTTGCGGGGCTACGAAGGCAAGGGCAGTGCGCTCTATTTCGGCGCCAT
>CAYZLP010000851.1:0-1268 GCA_964478635.1 uncultured Caldilineaceae bacterium | reverse complement strand
GGCGAAAAAGTGCCCTTCGCCTTGTGCTGCACCCGGCCTGGTCCTTTCAGTCGCGCCAATACTATCCGCCGCCCGACCCGTTCAACGCCCTGCTCAGTTTCGGCTATACGCTGCTTCAGAAGGACATGGAAACGGTGGCGCAGCGCGTCGGGTTGGATCCCTACATCGGCTGCCTCCATGCGCTGGAGTACGGCCGCCCTTCGCTTGTGCTCGATCTCATGGAAGAGTTCCGGCCGCTGGTCGTCGACTATGCCATGCTCCATCTCGCTATGGGCAGGAAGCTACAGCCCAAGGACTTCACCTTTACGGGACGCAAGGAACGGCCAGTGGAACTGGGGCAGGCCCTGATCCCCGTCGTCATTCAGGCCTATGAAAAGCGAGCCAATGATCGGATTCTTCATCGTCCCAGCAACGCGGAGCAGCGCCTGCGCACTTGTTACGAACTGCAGGCGCGCATCTACGCTCGTACCGTTCTGGGGCAGCGGGCGCACTATGAGGGGGTGTTGACGTGAGGATCTTCGGCAAGGGGCAGGCAAGTAGCCGGATCTGGGTTTTCTGTGACGGCGGGCTGGGCTCGGCTGCCTATGACCGGCACGGGCCGGGTCCCAAGACCTACTGCGGCTGCGGCAGCCTGGTGCGGACCGATGATGGACGGGTCATCGACTGGGCCTGGCGCAGCCTGCCTGCGGTGACCAACAATGAAGCCGAATACCAGGGCCTGCTGTTGGGAATTGAATTGGCCCGACGTCAGCGGGCAGGGCTCACCGTTTTCGTCATGGACAGCGAAGTTGTGGTCGGCCAGATGGAGGGGCGTTTTGCGGTCAACAGCCCCGGTTTGCGCCGCCGCCATGCTGAGGCCCGGCGCGCGCTGCGAACCCTGCCGCGCGTTCAGTTCTGTCTGGTTCCCCGAACCTGCAACGCCCTGGCCGACGCCCTGGCCCACGAAGCGGGCCTGCCTTGGCCTGAACTGCGCAGCTTTCTCGAACATGGTCTGCCGGGGGTGGCCGTCCTATGACAAAGAAAACCTCGACCGAAAGTAAACCGGGCCAGGTCAAGGCGACCCGTAAAGCGCCGGTTGCCGCTGCGCCGGATCTTTTGCGCAGGCCCCGCGACCGCCGTCAGCGTTTTGTGGTCTGTTACGATATTCCCAGCACCAAGCGGCGCACAAAGATCATGAAGTTGCTGGAAGGGTATGGGCACCGGGCTCAATTCAGCGTCTTCGAATGCCATCTTACAGCGAAAGATGCGGTCGCGCTCCGCGAGCGCCT
>CAYZLP010000850.1:0-2829 GCA_964478635.1 uncultured Caldilineaceae bacterium | reverse complement strand
TGGATCACCTTGTAATGGGCAGCGACCGTGCAATACGACTCAAGGGTCGAAGGTCATTGCCGTCGGTACAGGTGTCTGCAATGGGTCGGGAACGACCGTCGATAGGATATTCTTTCCTACGTCTCGCCGCGCGAACACCCTGGCGGCGACTCCCGGCCAATCTCAGTCATCCCTCGGCACGAGACCAACCCGCCCATAGGCCTCCCCTATTGTTGGATCCATAGCGACTGCGGCCTCAAGCTCTCGCTTTCCTTGCACCGTCAAACCGTTGCCCAACTTCGCCAGCGCAAGGCCGTAGCGCGTCCACGCACTCTTCGGCTGTAGCTCCAGAGATGCCTCGTAATCCTGAATAGCCTTGTCGAACTCACCACGCCGCAAGAAGACCAAGCCACGGCTATCCAGGACAAGAGAGTCTGGCGGACGCTTGCTCATCGCCGCGTTGCAATCAACTAGCGCCCCGTCGAGTTCTCTGTTCGCCATCGCACGGCTGTAGCAACGATTATTCAGCGCGGCCGGAAGGCGACTATCCTTGGGATGCATGTTGATCCAGGTGGTAAGTTTCTCAATTGCGACGTCAAAGTAGTCGTAACTAACGAAGTATCCGGCGATCCGAAATTGCAATGCCGCATCATGTGGCGCCAGTTCACTTGCAGCCTTGAAGTCGTCGTCGGCCCTCTTCTCGTCGTTGCGTTGGAGATGAAGTGCGCCACGCGCCACCAAGGCGGGTATGTAATCACTCTTCAGCGCCAAAGCTTTATTGAAATCCACCATGGCCGAGTCAGCTTGGCCGCTGTACCACAATGCACGACCACGGTGATAGTAGTTCTCCGGATCTGATGCATCCGACGCTATCGCTCTATCAAAGTCTGCAACAGCGTCGTTGTACTGCATGCGACTAACGGATGCCGCACCGCGCCGTCGATAGGCGGCTGCGTCGGTCAGTAGATCCGACGAAGTGGTGTCGTCGGCGTCTTGCGTTTCTTCCTGCCCGGTGGAGTTCGCGGCCAAGGTCGCATCCATCTTCAGGTCGAACACCGGACCACCATTGTAGGTAAACCACAGCTTGCGCTGGTCTGCAGCAACGTAGATGCGATGAGAGAGAAAGAAATCTATACCAAGCAACATGTCGGCATTCTGTGGCAGGTCGATTTCCCCTACGAGCAGCTTGGCGTTCTTGATCGTTTCCCCGCCGAGGTCGAGCGCATCAAAGCGTCCTATCCAGGTCTCAAGCGACTTCTTCCCTATGCCGTTGGTCTGCGTGCCGCCTGCAATAACGCCCTCATCCTCTGGCGTGATGCCAACACGCTTGGCGGTCTTTAGTCTCAAAATTGATCGAGTTGCGCCTGTGTCAAATATGACGAGGATATTCTTTCCGTTGATCTTGGCGTTGCTGATCAAGTGCGGCGACGATGGTGCCAGCTTGCGGATATCCATTTCTGCGATGTCCGACTTACCATGCCAGTACGCCAGAACGCGATTGGAGCAGTTGGGGGTGCGGTAGAGTCGGATGACCCCATTTGCCAGATCGAATTCCGTGTCGTTTTGACCGATCACGTTCTGGCCAATGAGTCCATCCTCGCCACTCAAGATTGCCTTGTTCAGAACCAGGAACTCGACATCTCTGATGGCTCGCCCACCTGCAAAGCCCTCCAATGCAAATTCGCTAACGTTTGCCAAGCGTGCTTGCGCCGTCCCCGTTACGCCGGTGATCGCGAGGCCCCCCGGCACGCTCCTCGCCTCCAGGTTATATTTGTCTAGACTCCCTGGCTCGAGCATGCTGAACCATGCGCCGCTATCTACCAAGAGTTCGGCGGCCACCCCGTTGATGGTCCCTGATATGTGTGGCCGAAGTCCCACCATCGTCACTGGCAGTTCGCCATAACGCACCAGTTGACACTCGTCGGCCGCCGCTCCCGGTGGCGTAGCGCACAGCAGGAGTGCCAGGACTTCAACCCATCGTCGGCACGTGATCATGTGCTCCCACACCGCGTTGCCAATGCAGGTAGTTTGTCGAATCGAGAATCCGGTTGGCATGTTCTGCACCAGCGGAAAATTTGAACATCCAATACCGCGACGACGACATTACTATTGGGTCCATTAAGCCTTCGGTAGAATGTACGGTCCGACTCCTTCATACAACTGTCGATGCGGCTGCTTCGGGTCGGGAACCGCCATCGCTAGGATATTCTGTCCTACGGCCCTGCGCCCAGGACGCGCTTGTTCGGACCTATTGGGCATGCCACGGGATGCAAACACCGATGGCCCAGACAATAGCCGACAGCGGAACGAGATAAGCGGCGATCTTCAGAAGCTGTTTTTGCGACTCAACGAAAGATGTGCCGGGATAGCCTGCTGCTTCCCGAGCTAAGGCTCTTCGAGCCGGCGGCACCACCCAAATGAACAGGTTGCCGATGAGCATTGCTAGTGGAAGAACTGCAAATAAGGGGGCAACAGTCGCGAGAATCGGCCCCAACCCATAAGCGTGGCTCCGGACGGTTTCGCCGGCGTAGATATGAGAGTGGATGAGATCGGCGGCCTTCCATGCAACCCACCACAAGACACCACCCGGTAGAAGAACCGCCGGTATCAGAAGCAGATTCCACAGACTCTTTCTACGCCGCGCTCGGTGCTGTGCCTGTTGGATGTAGCCCATCGTGAGGCCCGACTGCCGATTAGATGTCCTAATTGCACGGAACGTATCATGCAGTTGGCGCCATAGCAGCCGCGCCAACCGCGTGCCGAATCGGCAGCTTTGGGTCGGGAGCAGCCGTGAATCGACTAGCGAGAGAAGGGTCGCAGCGTTCCGGTTCGATGCCCCTCTAGAGCCGA
>CAYZLP010000849.1:0-2837 GCA_964478635.1 uncultured Caldilineaceae bacterium | reverse complement strand
CGCTCCTTGATTTCGGCCACGGTCTGGACATCGACGCTGGCCGGCAGCTCCAGGACTGCCGCCACTTCAACGGGCGCCGCCTCGACCGCCGCGGGCGCTTCCGCCACGGGCGCGGCCGGGCCGCCACAGGCAGCCAGCAACAAGAGCGCGAACACCATCATCATCATTTTGCGTACCATCATGCTTTACTCCTTTATGGGAACCAAATCGATTTCATAGATCTCGGGCCAGAGTTTGCCCGTGACAAAGAGACGATCATTTTCTGCGTCGTACGCAATGCCGTTGAGCGTGCCCTGGGTGCGCAAAAAGGCGGCCAGGTCCTCTTCGTTATCCAGTGCGTAGGCAGCCATCAGGTCGGCCCGAGCATCCTCATCGGGCAGGCCGGCCAGATCGATGTAGCCCGTTACGTTGCCCGTTGCCGGATCGATGATCGCGATCTGCTCCGTCTGCCAGATATTGGCGAAAACTTGGCCATCGATATACTCCAGTTCATTCAGCATCGCCACAGGACCCTGGTCATCCTGAACCGGTTTCTGATCGACAATCTCCTGGCTTTCCGGGTCGAGAAAATAGAGCGCTGCCGTACCGTCACTCATAATCAGCCGCTCGCCGTCGTGGGTCAGCCCCCAGCCTTCGGTCGGATAAGTGAACTGCCCTGCCGCTTCGAGGGTCTCTCTATCGAAAATGAAGCCGATGTTCGATTGCCAGGTCAGCTGGAAGATCCGGTCGCCAAAGACGGCGACCCCCTCGGCGAAATATTGCTCCGGGTAGCGCACGCCGGTCAGCACCTCCCCCGTCTCCGGATCGACCTTGCGCAGGGTCGACTGACCGCGCAGCCCCGTCCCCTCGTAGAAGATGCCGTCCGCGTAGACCAACCCCTGGGTGAAGGCGCGGATATCGTGGTCGATTTCATCGACGACCTCGTAATTGAAGCGCTGCGGCGCCTCGGGGCGCGGTCCCTCTTCAGAAGCAGCGGCAAGCGGCGTCGGGGCCGCCTCGGGCACAGTCGGTGATGGGGTAATCGCAGGCGTTTCGCCGGCGGCGGCCGTTGCACTTTCGACGACAGGCGTTGCCGTGGCCGGTGTGCTTTCTGCTGCAGATTCAGCAACCGTCGCCGGCCGGTCGGCCCGGCACCCGGCCGTGAGGAGCGCCAAAGCCACCAGACCGGGCAGCAGAAGCAGTAGATTCGGCTTGATTTTCAGGACAAAATCGCTCATATTTCCCCGCCGGATCGCGCAGGCGCCCACTCATGATTGCGGCCCTGCGCTCCAATTGCCGGAGTTCATTCTATCACGAACGTGTGATAAGCTTAGAGCGAAAAGATACAAAGTGAAACTTACGAAAGGAGCCGGCATGGCCAAGTACGTGGGCGCCGTGGATCAGGGGACGACCAGCACCCGTTTCATGATCTTCGATCACAACGGCAGCGTCATCAGTCAACACCAGTTGGAGCATGAACAAATCTTTCCCCAGGCCGGCTGGGTCGAGCACGATGCCCTGGAGATCTGGCAGCGCACGCGCGAAGTGATGGACGGCGCACTGAGCAAAGCCGGGCTCACGGCCGCAGACTTGGCCGCCATCGGCATCACCAATCAGCGGGAAACGACCCTCGTCTGGAACAAGCACACCGGCCAACCCTACTATAACGCCATCGTCTGGCAGGATACACGCACGGACAAAATCTGTAACGAGCTGGGCCGCACCGGCGGCCAGGATCGCTTCCGTGCGGTCACTGGCCTGCCCCTGGCCACCTACTTTTCCGGTCCCAAGATCAAGTGGATTCTGGACAACGTACCCGGCGTGCGGGAAGCGGCCGCCGCGGGCGATGCCATCTTCGGCAACATGGATACCTGGATTATCTGGCACCTGACCGGCGGGACGGAGGGGGGCGCACACGTTACCGACGTGACCAACGCCGGCCGCACCATGCTCATGGACCTGCGTACCCTGCAGTGGGATGACGAAATTCTGTCGATTATGGGCATCCCCCGCGGCATGCTGCCCGAAATTCGCCCCTCCAGTGACCCGAATTTCTATGGCTACTGGCGAAAGGTGCCCGTCTGCGGTGACCTGGGCGATCAGCAAGCCGCAACCGTGGGCCAGACCTGCTTCAGCCCCGGCGAAGCCAAAAACACCTACGGCACGGGCTGCTTCATGATCCTGAACACCGGCCACGAAATCGTCCCCAGCCAGAGTGGGCTCCTCACAACCATGGCCTACCAGTTTGGCGACGAAAAGCCGGTCTATGCCCTGGAAGGCTCCATTGCGGTCACCGGTTCGCTGGTGCAGTGGTTGCGGGACAACCTGGATTTCTTCGACTTCTCCCACCACGTAGAAGACTACGCCAATTCGGTCGCGGACAGCGGCGGCATCTACTTCGTACCCGCGTTCTCTGGCCTCTTCGCCCCCTACTGGCAATCGGACGCGCGGGGCGTCATCGTCGGCCTGACCCGCTACATCAACAAGGGCCACATCGCCCGGGCCGCGCTGGAAGCCACCGCCTACCAGACTCGCGAAGTGCTGGAGGCCATGGAAAAAGATTCCGGCGTAGAGTTGAAGACGCTCAAGGTCGACGGCGGCATGGTCTACAACGACACCCTCATGCAGTTTCAAGCCGACATCCTGGACGTGCCGGTCGTCCGGCCCATGGTGGCCGAGACCACGGCCTTGGGCGCGGCCTATGCGGCCGGCCTGGCCGTCGGCTATTGGCAGAACCGGGACGATCTGCGGCGCAACTGGCAGATCGACAAGACCTGGGAACCTGAGATGGATGCGGACGAGCGGGCGCGCCTCTACAAAGGCTGGCTCAAGGCCGTCCAGCGGACAATGAATTGGAT
>CAYZLP010000848.1:0-2839 GCA_964478635.1 uncultured Caldilineaceae bacterium | reverse complement strand
AACGCTGCTGTGGGATCGGATCTGGACGGAGATCAAGTCGGAATAAAGTTAACAATTCAAAATTGTGAATTCAGAATTTTGAATTGTTAATCGGTCTACGCGGCGGGCGGTTGTCTTTTCAGATGATTGCCCGCCGCGTTTTTGATTGGCGCAAGAAGCTGCGCACCAGAAGTCTGACTTTTGGGAAAAGTCAGACTTCTATCACATCGGCAAGCTGCGTAACTTCAAGGAGACGCAAGAATGCAAACGCGACTATACATTGACAACCAGTGGTGGGATGCGGCCGACGGCGCCAATTTCCCGGTAGACAATCCGGCCACGGAAGAGGTGCTGGCCCAGGTGGCCCAGGGCGGCGTGGCCGATGTAACCCGCGCGGTGGAAGCCGCCAAACGCGCCTTCGAAACGTGGCGCTGGACGCCTGCCAACGAGCGCGCTACGCTCCTGCACGAGGTAGCCATCAAAGTGCGCACCCATTTCCGGGAGCTGGCCGAGTTGCTCACCATGGAAGAGGGCAAACCGGTCAGCGAGAATGAGGAGGAGCTGGACTGGGCCGCAACCAGCTTCAACTACTATGCAGAGATGGGGCGCAACCTGAAGGGGCGCGTCATTCCCAGCGCGGATCGGGACCAATTCAACTTCGTCATCAAGGAGCCCTACGGCGTCGTGGGCTGTATCGTCCCCTGGAATTACCCCTTGCTCTTGCTGGCCTGGAAGATGGCCCCGGCCCTGGCCGCAGGCAACACGGTGGTGATCAAGCCGAGTGAGATGACGCCCCTGACGACCCTCCGCTTCATCGAGCTCTGTTGCGACCATCTTCCGCCCGGCGTGGTCAATGTGGTGACCGGCTTCGGCGACGCCGGCCAGGCCCTGGTCGAACACCCGGACGTACCGGTCATTGCCTTCACCGGCTCGGTCGCGACAGGCCAACGGATCGCCAGCATCGCCGCACCCATGATGAAGCATCTCCATCTCGAACTGGGAGGCAAGGATGCCTTCGTGCTGGGCCCGGACGCGGATGTGGAGAAAGCCATCGAGGCCCTGGCCTACTCGGCCCTGCTCAACGCCGGTCAGGTTTGCACGAGTTCGGAACGGGTCTACGTGCCGGGCGACCGCCGGGATGCCTTCGCCGAAGGACTGGCCGATTTCGTCGGCGCACTGCGGCTGGGCAACGGTCTGGAAGAAGGCGTGGACATCGGGCCCATGATCGGCGCCCAGTACCGGCAGAAGGTGGCCCGTCAAGTCGATGAGGCCCGCGGCGCGGGCGCGCGCGTCCTCACCGGCGGGCAAATTCCGGAGCGGCGCGGCTACTTCTATGCGCCGACCGTACTCGTGGATGTGGATCATACCATGGCCATCATGCGGGAAGAGACCTTTGGCCCTTCGATTCCCATCATGACCTATGAGTCATTCGACGAAGCCATCCGGTTGGTAAACGATTCCCGCTATGGGCTGGGCGCGACCTTGCGCAGCACCGATCCGCGCCTGATCAAGCGCTTCTTCGAGGAGGTCAAAGCCGGAACCATCTGGATCAACGATCCGCTGACCGACAATTACGCCGGTCCCTTCGGCGGCATGAAGCTCACCGGCGGCGGCCGGGAACTGGGCGAAGAAGGGCTCCTGAGTTTTATGGAGACCAAGCACGTCCATTGGGATTTCAGCGACGAACCCAAAGACTGGTGGTATCCATATTAGCCGGCTTTCCGCACCACGAGGAATGCGTACGCGCGATCCGGATCGGTATCGAGCGTCATAGCGCTGATCGACGCCGGCGGAATGAACCGGATAAGGTCGGCGACCTCCCGGCGTGTCCGATATTGAAGACGCCAGCCGGCATAGCAATCCAGGAATGCGGCGTCCGCCAATCCTGTGAGAATGTTACTGAGCATGAGATAGCCGCCGGGTCGTACGGCCTGCCACATCTGTTCGATCAACGTCGTTGCCTCCGGCGCAGCCAGGCGATTCAAGAGCGCAGAAGTGTAGATCAGATCCAGGTCGCCAATACCCAGTTCCGCCAGCGTCTGTTCGCCTCTGGCCACTGCCCAGGGAGAACCGTAGCGGGTGCGCACGTTGTCATTGCCATAGGTGCGCTCAATGCGCCGCAGCGCCGTCTCATCATTGCCGAAGGCGAGAAAGCCACCGATCTGGCCTGTCGCCAGGGAATATGAGAGTTCGGCTTCGCGCAGAAATCCCGGGTCCAACACAGCGATGCGCGGTTGTTTCACCTGCTCGGCGATCCCGTCCAGCAGATGACCGATATACTTCCGGCGGCAGCGGATGGCGCGAGAAAAGGCCGTGTTGACGGTATAGGTGAACATTGCGCGCCCCAAGGGACTCGTCTCGGGTGCATCGAACGGCAGGCGATAGTAGATGTAGTCGAGGAGCTTATCAAGCGAGCCCCGGGTTTGCACGGCGCGAAAGCCGCAACTGATGAGCGGATCCTGGCGGATCAGGTCGGTGAGCGGATGGGGCAAACAGACCCGCTCCGTTACCTGCTCCCACTGCTGAAGCTGCAGCCGTTCGCGCAGCAGCTTCAGCTCGCCGTAGAGCAACGTGAGCGCAGCCCCAACGCGCCCATTTACAATGCCTGCATAGGTCTCATCCAATATACCCTGAATCATGCACTCCCCCCGTTCAGTGCAAGAGAAACTCATCCTCCTACATGATAGGACGGAACGCCTGATCGCGAACTACAATCTTACTATCATCTTTCTGTAGATTACGCGGCCGCTAACTGTATCCAACCTCGATCGGCAGCAGCCAGCGCATGGCGGGATCGCCCTCAGTCGTCCAGCCCCGGACGCCGCTGTCGGCATGAACCTCCCACCAAACGAAACCGTCA
>CAYZLP010000847.1:0-2842 GCA_964478635.1 uncultured Caldilineaceae bacterium | reverse complement strand
ATTGCCGGGGCGGAAGCGTTCCTCTCGGCCTTCGTAGCGCCTGCACCGTCCGTTTCGATGACGGTAACGCCGGAACCACAGACCGCAGCGACTGTCGCGTTGACCAGCACTTTGCCGGCCCTGCCCACGCTGCACGTGCCGTCGCCCGACTGGCGGGAGCAAATCATCTACTTCGTGATGACGGACCGCTTCGCCGACGGCGATCCGGCCAACAACGATCAGGGCTTCGACGAGTACGATCCCGCGGATCCGCGCAAGTATAGCGGCGGCGATTTTCAAGGCCTGATCGATCGGCTCGATTATATTCAAGGCATGGGCGCGACCGCGGTCTGGATCACGCCGCCCGTGGCCAATCAGTGGTGGAATCCCTGGGTCGAATTTGGCGGCTACCACGGCTACTGGGCCGAGGATTTCATGACGGTGGATGCCCATCTTGGCACGCTGGCGGACTATCAGGCCCTCTCCCGTGAGCTGCACGGCCGCGGCATGTATCTGATTCAGGATATCGTCACCAACCACACGGGCGACTTCTTCACCTATGAAGATGACGCCGGCCGAGATCGCTACAATCCTCTCGATCCGACTGCGAACTTCCGCCTCAATGCCGATTCGGTTCCGGTCACTGCGCCCACCCAGCCGCCATTCGATCAAAATGATGCGACCGATCCTGCCGACCTGGATGCCGACATCTATCACTGGACGCCCCAGATCCAGAACTACGACAATGTGGAAGAGCGCCTCACGTACCAGCTTGCCGATCTGGATGATCTGAATACGACCAATCCGCATGTGCGGGATGGACTGCGTGAAAGCTATGCCCATTGGATCCGCGAGGTCGGTGTAGATGGCTTCCGGATCGACACGGTGATCTACGTGGAGCACGACTTCTGGAACGATTTTGTACATGGTACAGATCCCGCTGCGCCGGGCATGATCGAGGTTGCGGCCGAGACGGGGCGCGAGGATTTTTTGACCTTTGGCGAGGCATTCATCGGTTCGGAACCGTATGATGATGCCGGCGAGCAGGCCATTTCCGCTTACCTGGGTTCGCCCACGCGGCCGGAGCTCATGGCGGTGCTCAATTTCCCCATGCACTTCACCATCAACCGGGTCTTTGCCGAAGGCGCGCCCACGGAGCAGATGGCCTATCGTCTGGAAGCGACCAAGGCGAACTTTCCCGATCCGGCGCTGTTGCCCAATTTCATCGACAACCACGACGTAGCCCGCTTCCTTTCCAAGGGGACCACGGCCGGCCTCAAGCAGGCCCTGACCTTTCTCATGACTGCGCCCGGGATCCCCGTCATTTACTACGGCACCGAACAGGGCTTCACCGAGCAGCGGGGCGCCATGTTTGCCGAGGGCTTTGGTTCGGGTGGCGCCGACCGCTTCGATCCCGATAGCGAACTCTATCGCTTCATTCAGGCCCTGAGTCAGGTCCGCACGGAAAACCCGGTCTTTACCCGGGGAACGGTCACGGTTTTGCAGAGTGACGCGCGGGGCCCCGGCGTGCTGGCCTATGCCCGGAAATATGGCGATGCCCGCGCCATCGTCATTATGAACACGGCCGACAAACCGGTCCTCATGCGCGATCTGGCAACCGGCCTGCCTGCCGGAACGGTACTTGAATCAATGCTCGATGTGGCTGCCGACCCCGAACTCGTTGTGCAGGCGGACGGCCGCATGACCATGGCCCTGGACCCGCGCCAAATCCTGGTCGTGGAGGTAACGGACCGAGTGGAGCCAGTCACCACAGCACCGGTTGAGTTTGCAATTGTGACGCCGTTGGCGACCACGGTTTTTACCCAGACCCTGGCCATTTCCGGCACGGTGAGCCTCCCCAATGCGCCGCTACAGCTCATCCTAAACGACGATCTGGCCCGGGCCGTCGATGTTGTTGCGGACAGCGAAGGCGTCTGGGCGGTGGAGACGCCCCTGGCCGGCATCCCGCCGGGCCGCCAGGAAAACGCTCTCCATATCTGGGCGCCTCAACAGGCGCAGATTTCTGACGTCTATTCGTTCACCACCGACCTGGAAGCCACCGAATCTTCGGTGACCGTCTACGATCTGATTGGCGATACGGTAGGACCGGATGAACGGTACAAATTGCCTACCGATGAGACCTTCGGGCAGCAGCTCGATATCGTTCAAACGACGGTGCGGACGGCGGGTGCTGATCTATTCGTAGAGCTGACCATGGCGGAAGTAACCGACGGCTGGGATCCGGCCAACGGCTTCGACCATGTGCTTTTCCATGTTTTCGTCGATCTGCCGGACCGGGACGGCGGCGCCACGGTATTGCCTCACCTGAATGCAGCAGCGCCTGAGGGGTTTGCCTGGGACTACTTGGCCTTTGTCGAGGGTTGGAACAACCGCCTCTTCACCGCAACGGACGCCGGCCCTGATGCCTACGGCGCGCCGGTCACACCCGTCGCGGCCGTTGAAACGGATCTCGATGCGGGCGTCGTTACGCTGCATTTTGCCGGCGAGGCCCTCGGCAATCCAACGACGCTCGCCGGCGCTCGGGTCTATGTCACCACCTGGGACTGGAACGGCGTCGACAGCGAGTACCGGCGGCTGACTGAAGTTCCCCAACAGTGGACGTTTGGCGGTGGCGACGGCGCGGTGGATCCGCTCATATTGGACGACACGGAGATCATCGTCGTGCCGGCAGAGGGAGATGTGGTCGCCAACGAGCCGCCCGGGACTTACGCGCCGCTCGGCGGCTTGACGCCGTTGACGGACGTGACGCTGACGGTTACCGTGCCGCCTTCTACCCCGACAGAGGACACCATCTATGCCACGGGCCCCTGGGCCAACTGGAATCCGGCCGACGAGCGTTTTG
>CAYZLP010000846.1:0-2844 GCA_964478635.1 uncultured Caldilineaceae bacterium | reverse complement strand
GACCGGAACCGATCCTCACGCCGGCGCAGTTGGCGCTCGCCGAGTGGGTTGCCGGCTATTACGTTGCACCCCTTTCCGAGGCCATCAAACTTTTCGTGCCGCCCGGATTGCTCCAGAAGGATACCCAAGCCCGGGGCGTCCGCGCCAAGCGCGAACTGGAGATTGCGCCGGCGGTTGCCCGGCCGAGCGCCTCACCGGCTCTCTTGACGCTTGGCCGCGATAGCCAGCAGGCCCGTGTCCTGGCCGCGCTTCTGGCTGAGCCGACCGGCACCATGGCGCGCGATGCGCTCATGGCCCGGTGCTCGATGAAGACCGATAGCGCCATTCGCGGGCTGATGGAGAAGGGGCTCGTTGTCCTTGTCGACCAGACGGTTTCACTTGCTGTCTCTCCCGCGCCGGCGCGCGCAGCGTTGATTGAGCTACGCGGGCTCGATCGCTATCTGGCCGTACTGGATGTGCTGGAAAAGGCCGATGGCCCCCTCTGGAAGAGCCAGCTCTATGCCCGGGTGGATGCCGATCTCAATCTGCTCCGAGCCCTGGCAGCCGCAGGTCTCGTCACCCTCACCGAGCGGGTGCGCATGCGCGATCCGTTGGCCGGCCAACACTATCCGCACACGCTGGCGCCCGCCTTGACCGACGAGCAACTGGCCGTCTGGGGGCGCATTGAGGCATGCATGAGCTACAGGCAGTCCGCGGCCGCCAAATTTCTGCTCCACGGCGTGACCGGCAGCGGCAAGACCGAGATTTACCTGCGTACGATTGCCGCAACCCTGCGCGAAGGCCGCCAGGCCATCGTGCTGGTCCCGGAGATCGCGCTGACGCCCCAAACCGTCGCCCGCTTCGCCGGTCGCTTCCCGGGCCGCGTCACCGTGATTCACTCCGCGATGAGCCAAGGGGAACGCTACGATGTCTGGCGCATGATTCGGGCCGGCGAGTTCGACGTCGTGGTCGGTCCGCGCAGCGCGCTCTTTGCGCCGTTGGCCCGGCTGGGGCTGATCATCATCGATGAGGAGCATGAGTCATCCTACAAGCAGAATGCCGAAGAGTGGGGCAGCTTCACCGTCTTCTATGATGCCCGCATGGTGGCCGATCGCTTGGCCGAACTCACCGGCAGCCTTCTGATTTCGGGCAGCGCAACGCCGAGCATGGAGCGCTATTTTGCCGCGGTCGAGGGTGAACTGACGCTTTTGGAGATGCCCAGCCGGGTTGTGGGTCACACGGCGAGACCGGATCTGTCCGTTATGGCGGATGAAGCTGTGGCGGATCACGATGATGACCCGGCCACGGCATGGCGCGGAGATCGGCTGAGCGGCGCGCCGCCTGCGGCCGATATGGCCCCCACGGCCTATGCTGCGCTCCCCCCGGTTGAAATCGTGGACATGCGCCAGGAGCTACGGGCCGGCAATCGCAGCATTTTCAGTCGCAGCCTCCAGGGCGAGCTACATGCCACGCTGGATGCGGGCGAACAGGCGATTCTTTTTTTGAACCGGCGGGGTTCTGCCACCTTCGTCATGTGTAGAGACTGCGGCGCCGTACAAGAGTGTCCCCGCTGTGAGATTCCCCTCACCTATCATGAACGGGCCAGCGTGCTGATCTGCCATCACTGCGATCGACGCTATCCGATCCCGGAGGTCTGTCCCGTCTGCGCCGGCAAGCGCATCAAGTATTTCGGGAGCGGCACGCAGCGCATCGAGGAACTGGTGCAGCAGATTGCCCCACGGGCGCGCCTCCTCCGTTGGGATGCAGATACGACCGGCCGCCGGGGCAGCCATGCCGCAATTTTGGAGCGTTTCGCCAACCATGAGGCAGACGTGCTCGTGGGTACCCAGATGATTGCAAAAGGCCTTGACTTGCCCCTGGTCACTCTGGTCGGCGTGATTTCGGCCGATGTGGGCCTCTACCTGCCCGATTTTCGCAGCGGCGAACGTACCTTTCAATTGCTGACCCAGGTTGCCGGCCGGGCGGGCCGCAGCGCACGGGGGGGCAGGGTTGTCATTCAGACCTACACGCCCGACCACTACGCCATCCAGGCTGCGGCCGACCATGACTATGCTGCGTTTTTTGATCGAGAGTTGGCCTTTCGTCGGGAGCATCAATACCCCCCGGTGCGCCGTTTGGCCCGGCTGATCTATTGGCACAAAAAACTCGATGCGGTCAAAAACGAGACCGCGCGCATGGCTGACGTGTTGCGGCAGCGGGTTGGGCAGATGGGACTGGAAGCCGAGTGGATTGGGATTATCGGCCCGGCCCCGGCCTTTTTCGCTCGCCACCGCGGGTATTATCGCTGGCATATTTTGGTGCGCGCGCCCGATCCGGCCCAGCTGATTCACGGTCTAGATATCCCCTTCGGTTGGCGCGTTGACATTGATCCTATGTCACTGCTGTAATCGTGGTCCGCAGAATGATCCCGATAATCAGCAATTCGTAACCATTCAGCTAGCGGCCAAATAGAACGCGGATTGAGCGGATTAGGCGGATTCCCCCTGATCGATCTCGATGAAGATCCGCGCAGATGTCGGTAAATCCGCCTAATTCGCGTTCCATTCCGGTTTGTTCCGCGGTCTGGTGGCGGTAAATCGCGAATTGCTGGCCGAAAATGGCGCAAGTAACGAGATGCGGTATAATACGCACCACGGTAGGAGCCGTCCTCTGCCCCATCCTGTGGAGTGAACGCTTGCATGTTTCACCGGAAGGATTGAGAGGATGGTGTGAAATGAAGTTCATGAACCATGCTACCCGACCAGCCATCTTCAGAGTCCCGGAAATTGACAACCTCGCGCAAGGATTGGCTTTCGCTCAAAGAGGCGAGTGATGTGCTCGGCGTCCACTACACGACGTTGCGCA
>CAYZLP010000845.1:0-2848 GCA_964478635.1 uncultured Caldilineaceae bacterium | reverse complement strand
ATGAAGGCCGGCGTCGCCTCTATCCTCATGGCAGCCGAGATGGTGCGCCGTTCCGATCGCGCTCTCAAAGGCGATCTAGTGGTGGCCTGCGTGGTGGCCGAAACCGGCGGCGGCGTGGGTGCGGTTCACCTCCTCGAACGCGGTCTGCGCACCGACTACTGCATTGTGACCGAGGCGGGCAATCTCGATGTGGGCTTGATTTCGGTGGGCTACGTCCAGGGCAAAGTGCGCGTGATCGGCGAATTCAAACACCGGGAACCTTACGTCAACCCTATCGAACAGGCGACCAAGGTGATCGCGGCCTTCGGGCCCTCTTATCAGCCGATCGCCGAAGGCGGCTGGCTCCGTTTTGAGCCTCACCCGCTGCTGCCCGGCTATCCGCGCATGGCCGTCCGCAATATCGAACACTACCAGGAGACGACCACGCTCACGTTCGATCTGCGCATCGTGCCGGGCATGACCGAAGCGAGCGTCCGAGAGGACATGACGCGCCTTCTGGACGGAATCGCGGCGGACGATCCGGATTTCCGCTATGAACTCGTGATCCCCCAGAGCGCGCAGCAGCCCAATATGCCGGCCCAGCCTGCCACATCGCCGGACTCACCCCTGACCCGAAGCCTTGTCCGCAACCATACGGTGGTCACGGGCGCGCCGCCTAGCGTGGGCGCAGGTCACCGCATGGGCGCAACGGCCGACACCTGCCATTTCAAGGGCGCCGGCATCGAGTGCATCGAGTACGGACCTGGCTACATTCCTGTCTGGCCCATGGTCGACGAATGCATTGATATCGAGCAGATCATCACAGCAACGAAGGTCCTGGGCATGACGGCAGCGGAGTTGGTTACGTGAGAAGATTGTCGCATCGATCAAGATCCTGCGCCAGCGTAATCGCAAGGTGTTGTTTGAAAATCAATTGAAGGGCCAACCATGCACATGCAACCATCCAGTTCAGCGATCCTCGACATTTATACGCGCATGCTGCGCATCCGACGCTTTGAGGAACAGGTCGGCAAGCTATTCGCGCAGGGCCAGTTACCGGGGTTCGTACACCTGTATATCGGCGAAGAGGCCGTCGGGGCCGGCGTCTGCGCCGCGCTGCGGGATGATGACTATATCATCTCGACCCATCGCGGCCACGGCCACGTGATAGCCAAGGGCGGCGACTTCAACCGCATGATGGCCGAACTCTTCGGCAAAGCCGCGGGTTACTGCAAAGGCAAGGGCGGCTCCATGCACATTGCCGACTTCGAAATCGGCATGTTGGGCGCATGCGGGATCGTGGGCGGCGGGATTCCCGTAGCTGTGGGAGCGGGTCTCAGCGCGGTGAGCCGGGGCACGGATCAGGTCTCCGTCACTTTTTTCGGCGACGGTGCAGCCAACGAGGGCAGCTTTCACGAATCGCTCAATCTGGCATCGGTCCTCAAGCTGCCGGTGATTTTTGTCTGTGAAAACAATCAGTACGGCGAATTCACACCGTCCGACAAGGCCATGAATATCAAGGATGTCGCCCTCCGCGCCCAGGGCTATGGCATCCCGGGCGTCATCGCCGACGGCGTGGACGCGCTGGAGATGTTCCGCGTCGCCAGCGAAGCTGTGGCCCGCGCCCGGGCCGGAGAGGGGCCCACCCTCATCGAAGCCAAGACCCACCGCAAAGGCGGTCATGCCGAAGGCGAAGAGGCGTTTTTGGCCGGGCAGCAGTACCGCTCCGCAGAAGAGCGTGAAGCAGCCCGCAGCAAAGATCCGCTCCTCCGTCTTCACGACTACATGGTCGAACAGCAGGTGGTTCCGGGCGAGACATTGGAAACCCTCGACCAGAATATCGTACAGTCCGTCGAGGAGGCTGTGGCCTTTGCCCGGGCCAGCGCCGATCCGGACGAGTCAATCCTTTTTGCCGATCTCTGGGTGGAGAACGAGTTCTAACAGGTCATCACGAGCACCCTCATGAACACCTCATTGAACACCTCATTGACGCCTACCGAAGCCCGCAACCGCCTCAACCATCCCAGCGCGGAAGCCATCGAGGCCTACTATCGCGGCATGCGTGCGTTCTGGCATCCGGTTGCGCCCGCAGCGGACCTGCCGGACAATCGGCCGCTGGGCGTGACGCTATTGGAGGAGCAGATCGTGCTGGCCCGCCTCAACGGCGAATTGACGGCCATGCAAGACCTCTGCCGCCATTTCCAGGCCCAACTCTCTCTCGGCGAAATCTCCAGTGTTGATGGCCATGGCCAATGCCTCATGTGCCCCTATCACGGTTGGTCGTATACAGCCGGCGGCCAGTGTGTGGCCATTCCCCAGCTGGATCCAAATCGGGAAATTCCGGCCGATGCCGTCGTGCCGCGCTACCGGGTCGCGGAACGCTATGGGTTGATCTGGGTTTGCCTGGAAGAAGCGCCGATCTACGAGCTGCCGGATTTGCCGCTGGTCGATGACCCTGCCTTTTTGACAGGTCCATTGCGCACGTATGCGCCCTGGCGGGCCTCGGCGCCCCGTACCATCATGGCCGCGCTGGACGATACCCACGGCCCCTGGGTCCATGAAGGACTGGTCGGCGATCGGAACCATCCCGAACCGCCCGCACATGTGGTGCGGCGGACGGACCGCAACCTGCTTGTCGACATCCGTATGGTCCAGCCGGATAATCCGACCATTCGCGAAAATGGAGGCGGAGGAGATCGAATCGTCAATCTGCGGACGACAGTCGCCATACCCAACGTCATTCACTTCACGATCCAGGCTGAGGGCTCGACCCACGTCACCTTGATCTGGCAGGCCGTCTGTCCCGTCCGCTATAACGAAACGCTCACATTCTGGGGTTCGTCCCGCAACTACGATCTCGATCGGCCGG
>CAYZLP010000844.1:0-2859 GCA_964478635.1 uncultured Caldilineaceae bacterium | reverse complement strand
CTGGCGCTCAGTCCCCTGCTTTTTGGCGGGCTCGGGGCAATGATCGTGTACCGGAACCTGCGCAACGCCATCGGTTGGGTGATGGCGGTGGCCGGCGCCGGCTTTGGCATTGCGCAGGTTTTGAATCTTTACACAAAGTGCCTTACCGGCGGCGCGGCAATGCCTGCAGAGACGCTCGCACTCTGGTTGATCTACAGTCTCTTGCCAATCTTGGGTTTTCCCATCGTCCTGCTGGTGTTCCTGCTGCCCGACGGCCGCTTTCTGTCCACAACCTGGCGCCGCGTCGTCTTGATGGGCGCCGCCGTGATCCTGACAACTCAGCTGTTGCTGGCCTTCCTACCGGGAGAACTGCAGTACAATATGTACGGCTTTGCGGCGCCGGTGGAGAATCCAGCCGGGATTCCCTGGCTGCCAACCGCGCTGGGGCCGCCCGCAGCCTGGGCGAGTTGGCTGACGCTGAGCGGGCTCTTTCTGCTCGGCCTTGCGGCGTTTGTGCTCCGCTTCCGACGTACAGAGGGCGATGCGCGCCAGCAGCTCAAATGGATCGCATATTTCCTGGTCCTGGCGGTGACGACGCAGATCGCATTTGAGCTGTTCGGCACCCTGCTCACGCCGGGCTTTTTCGAGACATGGATCTACCAGCTGAGCGGCGTTGCGCTGTTTGTGGGCTTCCCCCTGGTCATCGGCATTGCCGTCTTCAAATACCGCCTCTACGACATCGATATCATCATCAAGCGCACCATCGTCTACGGCCTGCTGACCGCGTTTCTGGCACTGATTTACTTTGGCAGCATCATCTTCCTGCAGCGCGTCTTTACGATGCTGACCGGCCATGGCTCTGACCTGGCCATCGTCATCTCAACGCTGGTCATCGCGGTGCTCTTCAACCCCCTGCGCCTGCGCCTCCAAAGCTGGATCGATCGCCGCTTCTACCGCCGCCGCTACGATGCGGAGCAAGCGTTGCGGGCCTTTGCCGTCACCGCGCGGGATGAGGTCGACGTTGCGGCGCTGGAAGGGGAACTGGCAGGCCTGATCCAGCAGACTATTCAGCCGACGCACGTATCAGTCTGGATCCAGGAGAGATAAAGATGACAACGAAGATCTCCTCTCACGTGCTCCGTAACGACTGCGGTAACGATTGGGCGACGCCCGGTGGGTAGAGTGTAGGCAAGGACGATCGTGTCGCCATTCATGCCCACATCGACGCTGCCATGGCACGATGCGCCCACCGTTTACACAGTTCCAAAGGAGGAGCAACCCATGAACGCTGGAAGATTCGTGCACAGTACATCCATCGTGTGGCTAATCGTGGCCATGCTGCTGGTAGCCTGCGCGCCTATCGACGTAGAGGCCCCGGCAGACACGCCGGCAGACACCCCGGCAGTGGCCGAGGAAAACGCCGGCCCCATTCAGATCGACAGCGGCGGCGAAGTGCCGTTCTACGCCCGCTTCGGCGAAAACGAAACCTTTGACGACGGCGAACACGCGGTGATTGTCTTCTACCGTCCGCCCGAGTGCATCCCGCCCGACTTCAACCTGAACCAGTTCTTCCACTTCCCCGATGAGAGCGGACCGGGCGCGTTTGCCTGCGGCCCGGCGACCACAACGGGCATGGAAAGAACGGCCCGGACGTGGATCCGGCGCCGCTGGTCGCCGAAGTGAGCGGGCGCGGCGCCGTGCCCGTCTGGTTCTTCGATGCCGCCGAACTGCAGGAGGCTCAAGCCGACGGTGAGGTGACCATCACCGATCTGGCTGCGCTCCCCTCCCGCCGCACGGGCACGGCCGCCGGCTACACGGAGCTGCTGCATCCGAGCCAATCGAACGCTGAACCGTTGATCCAGTTTGTGGCCGACGGCGCGCTGGACGATGGCACGCCCTTCACGGTCGACGTCAGTTTCGGCGCGGCCGACGTGGCAGACCACACGACGATTGCCTTTGAGGGCGCCGCGGCCGCAGGCGCCATCCCGACCGTCACCTTCACCGCCACCGAATACGCCTACGACGGTCCCAGCGAGATCTCCGGCGGCTTGACCCGCCTCGAATTGGTCAATGCGGGCGCACTGGAGCACAGCCTGTGGGCGATTCAAATGGCCGACGGCAAAGGACTCGAGGATTTCATGGCGTTCATGGCCGGTATGGAAGACAATCCGGATATGCCTGAATGGATGACCTTCTATGGCGGCGTGACGGCCCAGCCCGGTGCCAGCGCGGCCTACAGCGTGGACTTGCCGGCCGGCAGCTATCTGCTCATCTCCATCAGCGGGGAAGAGATCCCGGACGTTGCCCAGGGCATGGCGGCCACGCTGACGGTCACCGAGCCGACCGGGGCGGAGATTGCCCCGCCCGTGGCTGACCTGGTGACGGAAATGGTCGACTTCAGCTACGTCATCGACGGCGCGCCCCGGGCCGGCAGCCAGATCATCGAAGTCACCAACACGGGCATGGAGCCCCATGAAATCGCCTGGCTGGCGTTGGCCGATGGCGCGTCCATGCAGAATGTGATGAAGTTCATGATGGCCGGCGAAGAAGCGGAAGGCATGCCGCCCTTCGAGATGGCCGGCATCATGGGCCCCCAGTCGGCCGGAATCACCACCTGGCATGAATGGGACGTCGAAGCCGGAGAGTATGGCTTGATCTGCTTCGTCTCCAGCCCGGACAACGAAGGCGCCCCCCACTTCGCATTAGGCATGACGGCCCAGGTGACGGTGACGGAATAGGCGATTCGAACGGCCATAGGCCGCGGAGTTCCCGGAGGGGGCGGATTGAGGCGGATTTTTTTTCAGATCATCCGCCTCAATCCGCTCTATCCGGTTTGTTCCGCGGTCCATCTGCAGTGAATTGCGAATTGTTGCAGCCTAC
>CAYZLP010000843.1:0-2859 GCA_964478635.1 uncultured Caldilineaceae bacterium | reverse complement strand
CTCGGCCAGCCATAGTCGTCACCGACTTCCTGCACCCAATGTTGGTAGAGGGCGATCCCGAAGGGTCTCTGACAGCTGTAGAAGAGCGGCAGCGGAATCCGGTACTCTACAGAATCAAAGAAGTTGAGATCGCCGTCGCCAGCCACGGCCGCGGCTTCGAAACCTGCGGGTAGATCGCCCTGCTCATAGCCGCCCTGACCCGTACCGATCAATCCTGCAAGGACGCCGTTGAGAACGCCTGCCTGCAGGGCATAATCATCCTTCTCGGCGAGGACTTCCCGCCCATTGTCGCTGTCCAGATAGAGGCTGAAGTAGCGCTGGTTGAACGGTCCGGTAAAGGCCCGGGCGCAAACGTAGAGGTATTTGTTGCTGTGACGCAAGTAGACCGTACCGGGCGCATCAAACGGTCCATCGTATTCAACTCGGGCGGCATTTGCGTACTCGCGACAGAAGCCGTCAAGTTCGATACTGTCGGTATCTACCGGAATCGTTAGCGAAGGCGGCGGTACGAATTCGACGACCAGCTGCGGTGCGAATTCGCCCTCCCGGCTGCTGAAGACGACGCCACCATTCGGTCCACTGCCGGGGAAGCGGACAATCAGGCCATGATTGGACGTCGCTTCGGGCCGATTTACCCAGTCATCGACTGCGCCGGTTATGTCAAATTCAACCCAGACCTCATCGGCATCAGGCGCAGTTCCCCGCCCAATCAGCGCGCCGACAGGCGGAAGTCCTGGCCAGTTCACGCCGCCTTCACGCCAGGGCCCGTCGAGACGGTAGGCGACCAGTGTCTGCGCAAAGCCGGGAAGATGCCCGGTCTGATAGAGACGCAAAGTTGCCCGATTGATGGTCGCGCCGGCAGGAATGGTTGCCAGATCGAAACGCACGAGCGCTTCCTTGACGACGGGATCGTTCGGCTGGGTGATGTCACGCTCGACCAGTAGCCTGGCCTCCGCGCCGAAATTGGCCACCGGCTCGGCTTGATCCACATAGCCATCGGCCACGGAGCTGAATGTTGCGGTGGCAGCAGGTGCGAGGGGTTCTGCCCGTGCGCCGATCAGCAAAAAGAGCAGTCCCAGCAGGGCTGGGCCCAGCGCCAGAGGCCAGCGGCGGTTGCGTAGGGCAAAAGAGAGCATGGTTCTTCCTCCTCGTGAGGACGATATTTCAGATTAGTGTGAATACTTCGACACTGCTCAGCACCAGTACCACGGCGGAAATCGGGCAGGTCTACCTCTGGTGGCAACCGTCGACTTATTTCCGCCGGGATTTACTAGTGCCTTGCCGGACATCCGACCCATGGCCCGTCGACACTACTGTATAAAGAATGCTGTCGGGATTCACTACCAATCGGGGGAGTCCATATTGGCTTCGATGCGGCTGTCTCGTTCGGCCACGACCCGGGGCAGGTCCAAAATCGTGATAACGCCCCGATCGAAGTCAACCAAGCCACGCTTGCGCCAATCGCTCAGAATGCGATTGACCCACTCGCGCCGGGCGCCGACCATGGAGGCCAGATCGCTCTGGCTCAGGGCGAGATTCATGCGATAGCGAGTGCCGGGCTCGACCATCTCACCATAGCGTTCGTTGAAGACCAACAGAATATGCAACAAGCGTCCCGCAGCATCAAACTGGGCGATGGATTCGGCATAGGCTGCGGTCCAACGCAGTTTGGCGGCCAAAACGCGGGACATGCCCAGGGCCAGGCCCGGCATGGTCTGCATGTAATGGAGCAGGCGGCTTTGGGCCAGCGTGAGCAGCGTAACCGGGCCGATGGCTTTGGCCGTGGCCGAGCGCGGCTGGTTGTCCAGCGCGGCCAATTCTCCGATGACGTCATTGGTCGACAGGATGGCGATAGTCGTCTCTTCGCCGCCGGGGCTGATCTTGTAAACTCGAACCTTGCCCTTGAGCACCAGATAGATCTCGCGGTTGGGATCCCCTTGCCGGAAGATAATCTCATCGCGCTGGTATTCGCGTACCCGCAGCTCCTCGGCAAGGGTGGTCAGGTCCGCTTCGCTAAGTTCAGCAAACAGTGGCATGGCGCGCAACGTAATTACTCGTTGAGACATTCGCTTATCCAAGAGTGAATCTCCTGTAGTGTAGCGGCGCTGGGGGGTTGAACGCCGTGCATTAGGACAAACCTACCGTGTGCGCTAGGACACAGCGGCGCCCAACCCAGTTTCCGCCACAGGCCTGTTGCGGGCAACAATTGATTATCGACCAATTCGACAGACGCCGCAACCCCGGATTTGAAATCGAACAGCATAGGAGTACCATCACGCGCAATTCACCCGTCACCATGTATAATCTCGCCATGAACGATCTACGTCGCATGTTTGCTTACGTCAGGCCCTACTGGCTGCGCATGAGCGTGGCCGCCGTAGCGCTGGTGGGCAGCAGTCTGATCACCCTGGCCCTGCCGTGGGCCATTCGCCTGCTGGTCGACTCGGTCTTCGTCACCGACAACTACGGTCAGCTCAATACGATCACGTTGGGGCTGCTGGCGCTCTTCGTGTTTCAGGCCATTATCTCCTTTCTCCACCGCTACCAGCTCAGCTACGTCGCGCAGCGGGTGGTCGCCGATCTGCGTCTTGCGCTGCACAGCCACCTGCTTGACCTGCCCCTGGGCTTCTATGCCAATCGGCGGGTAGGCGAAATCGTCTCGCGGGTCACCAATGACGTGGCCGTAATCCAGAATGTCCTGGTGGATGCGCCGGTCAACCTCATGCGCCAGATCATCACCTTTGGCGGCGGCATCGTGCTTATGTTCTATATGAATTGGCAGTTGACTGCCCTGATCCTGCTGCTGGTTCCGCCCCTGGTGCTGCTGTCGACCTACTACGGGCGCCGCCTCAAGGGCCT
>CAYZLP010000842.1:0-2861 GCA_964478635.1 uncultured Caldilineaceae bacterium | reverse complement strand
CGCGGCTCTCGCTGATTCTGGACGAGGATGAATCGCTGGAAGACGCGATCTGGCAGCGGGAGCTTGATCTGGCCGAAGCCCGCTCGGAAATCGACTATCTGCGTGCAAGTCTGAGCGCCCTGACGTCGGTTAGCGCGGAACTGGCCGCCACCATCGACAAGCGCCATCGCGAATATGACGATATGGTAGCGCAGTTGACGGACTTCCTCAGCGGCGAAGGCGACGCCGATGCGCTGGCCCTGCTCACCGGCGACGTGGATGAGGGCGAGGCGGAGGAAGTTGACGCGGCAAAAACGGCGACCCGCATGCTTACCACCGTACCGGTGACCGGAAGCGCTGAAATCGGCCCCGACTTGACCTTTGACGATTTGAAACGGCTCAAGGAACAGCTGGAACGCTACAAGCGCGACACTGCAAGCTACCAGCGCCAGCTTGAGGATGCCTTGGCGGCCAAAGCTACGCTGGAAACCGAACTGCTGAGCCGGGAGGAAACGCTCAAGAATCTGACCCAGCAAATGGCCGGGCTGGAGGCGCGCCTGGAAGCCGTAACCGGTGACCTGGACGCAATGGACGCGGATTTTACGGCCCGCAACCAGGCCTATCTCGACCTCCAAAACCGGCTTGCTACCATGGGCCCGGAGCTGGATGATGTGACCGAGCAAAAGGCGGCCCTGGAGAACCAGTTGGCCGAGCGCGAAGCAGAGCTAGATGCCGCGCAGGCCGAGTATGATGCGCTCCGGGCGGAAAAAGAGGCACTGGACCAGCAGCTGACTGCGCGCATGACGGAGTTGCAGGATCTGCGCACCGAATTGGACGATCGGACCGCCGAGTTCAACGACCTGCAGGCCACCGTCACCGACGCGCAGGATGAACTGGGGCAGGCGCTGAACGAATTGCTCGGCCCGCCTGCGGAGGATGAGAGCGACGGCGCGACGGCCACCCGCAGCGCCACGATAGATCTTGCGGCCCAGGCCCCGATCGACGGCGAGGCGCGCGAGGAGGTTTTGCCGAGTCAGCGCCTTGTCGCAGGGATCACCCAGGCGCGCGATCAGATGGCCGGTCTGCGCGCCGACCTGGATGCCAAAGATCTGGCCCTGGCCGAAACCCAGAATCAGCTGGACGTCATGACGGCCCGGCGAGGCGAGTTGGAGGGCGAGCTAACCAAACTGCGCGAGGAATCGGATGCGACCCGAGCCGAGCTGGCGCAGGTCCAGGCCGCCGTTGACGACGCGCGCAACCAGCTGGCAGCTCTGGCCGAACTCGCTCCCGAAGCGGATGCGGCCGAGATCCCGGCAGGCGAGAGCGACGAAGCCGGCGCCGCCCCGCCCCTTGACCTGGCGGCGGGCGTTGCGGCAGCCATGGCCCGGATCGAGACGCAGGAAGCACAGCTGGCCGACGCCGATCAGCGCATTGCCGATCTCGAAGCGCAACTGCGCGACAAGGAAGCGGAGCAAGCCGAACTCCAGACGCAGGTCGACAATCTCAACACGGAAAAGGCCGCGCTGGAAGCCCAAACCGCGGAACTCCAGCAGCAGATCGAAGCGCTGCAGGGTCAGCTGGCCGATACGGAAGCGGCCCGGGCGGCGCTGGAAGCCCAGCTCAACGAAATCGACGCCGCCATCGGGGAAGCCCGCAGCCAGCTCATGGATGCCCTCGGCGAGGCAGGCGTTGCGCCCGAGGCCGATGAGGAGGCTCTGCGCAGCAGCGGTCTCGGCACACAGGAAGTTCAGACCCGGCTCCTGGCCGCGGGCAGTGCGGCCGCAGTTGCCCAATTGCGCAACCAGCGGGACGCATTGAGCGCTGCCAATGCGCGCACGGCCGAATTGGAAAGTGCGCTCGTCGAACAGCAAAGCGCGGCCCAGTCCCAGCTCGATGAGCTGACCCAGAACCGCCAAGCGTTGGAGAGCCAATTACAGGATCTGGCTGCGTCGAAGGCTGACCTGGAAGCGCAACTGGCAGCAGGCGAGTCCAATCTCGCCGCGGCCCAAGCCCAGATCGATAGCCTGAGCGGCAGCCGGGCCGACCTGGAAGAGCGCATTCGCACCTTTGAGAACGAAATCACGGCCCTGCAGGCGGAAAAGGGCGATCTCGCGACCCAACTTGATACGCAGCACTCCGAACTCTCTGCGACGCGCGCCAACCTGGATGAGAAGCTCGCCTTGCTGACGGCTGCGCCCGGCGTCGAGGAACTTGCAGCGGAAATCAGTTCCTACAGCGGCCCCAAGAGTGCGGCGGCCAACGAAGCGCTACGCATGGGCGCCATGCCCATCATGGGTGCCGCGCCCCAAGATCTTTCCGAAGTGAAGGGCGTCGGCGCATCCTTCCAACAGCGCCTGTACGATGCCGGCGTAGGCACGTACTGGGAGTTGGCCAATACGAGTGATGCGGAGTTGCGCTCGATTCTGGAGTTGACCGAGTGGCAGCTGCGCAGCGTCAACCTGGACGAGATCCGGGAAGATGCCCTGTATTGGGCGGAATCAACCAACACCATCGGCAAGTTGTGGAACAATCTGGAAGTTATCGACGACTTCGAGCCGATCTCGGGCATCGGCCGGGTTTTCGAGCGGCGGCTTTATGCGGCCGGCATCCTCACCTACGAAGCGCTGGCCGCGGCCACGGTTGAAGAGTTGGCGGTCGCCTGCCATGCGCCCAAGCTGCACACTCCGAACTACGCCAGCTGGATCGAGGAAGCCAAGGCATTGGCCGCGGCCCGCGGTGCACCCGCAGAGTAAACCCGGCACGTAGCAAGCCGGTGGCGCCAAAAAGAGACTGGCAAGGCGGTGCACAGAGCTACACAGAGAAATTCTACGAGAGCCACAGAGTAGAACCGAGGGATTCGGGACGCTCTGTGGCTCTCTGCG
>CAYZLP010000841.1:0-2862 GCA_964478635.1 uncultured Caldilineaceae bacterium | reverse complement strand
AACGTCTATGACGAAGTGCCTACCGGGGCCGATGGACCCGTCGCCGGCGCTTCCGGCTCCGGCGCGGTCCGCTCCGCGTACCAACGGTAGGCCAGCGAACCGGCCACCAGGGCCACGACGAAGAGAACCGGGTTCCAGATGCCCAGGACCAGGGCGCTGATGCCGGGACCGGGGCAGTAACCGGCGATGCCCCAGCCCACGCCGAACACGGCCGAGCCGATGACCAGGGGCTTGTCAATGTCTCTCCGGGTCGGTACGTAGAACTTCGCGTCCAAGAGCGGATGCTTACGTCCCAATATCAGGGGGAAGGCGATGAAGGTCACGGCGACCGCACCCCCCAGGACGAAGAGCAGCGTCGGATCCCACATGCGGTCGGCTGACCAGAGGGCCGATATGTCAAGAAAACCGAGTACCCGCGCCCGATCGATCATCTGGGAGAAGCCCAGGCCGAGACCGAAAAGAATGCCTGCCACCGCTGCGACTAAGTTACGCATAATTGAATCTCCTTGCGAAATGCTTTACGGCCGGCGGCCGGCTAGATGGAAAGTCCCAGTACCTGGCGGACGATGAAGACCGTCAATATGGCTGTTGCCATGAAGGTCAGCACCGCCACGAGCGAACGGGGGGACCGGCGGCCCAATCCGCAGACGCCGTGGCCGCTCGTGCAGCCATTGCCCATGCGGGTGCCGAAGCCGACGACGAAACCGCCGATGAGCATCGCCCAGGGAACGAATTGACCTTTGGGCGTGGGCTGAGCGGCCAGCACATATTCATACAGGGCTGCGCCGCCCAGCATGCCGCCCAGGAAGAGCCAGCGCCAGGCTTCGTCCGATTTGAAGGTGATGGCGTTGTTGACCATCCCGCTGATGCCGGCAATGCGGCCGTTGAAGGCCAGCAGCACTGTTGCGCTCAACCCGATCAGTATGCCGCCAACCAGCCCCGTGATCCAGTTAAACTCTGCGATTGACATAGTGTGTCTCCTGTCGTCCTGCGACGTTGTTCCGAAGTCCCAGCCCTTCCGCCGGGAGAGATTGCCGATTGTGATAGGTGACCGCTCGTCACCCAGTATAGGTCGTTAAGACCAGTCTGTCCATGTCCTTCCGGCCAGTTTCCTGCCCGCCTACTTGGGCGGGTAGGGCTTTTGTGCCAGTCGAGCCGCCTCGGCTGCCGGCACATCATCCACGTCGTGGGGATCGACATAGCCAAGGGCGATGAAAGCGTCCTGGGTGCTGAAGTGGATGTGATCCTCGCCGATCTCATCGATGAAACCGATGCTCCGCAATCGATCCAGGACCGGTCCCTTGATGGCCGCCAGATGCATTTCAACCCCGGCGCCGTGCAACTCTTCACGCAGGGATTCAAGGGTCTCCAGCGCGCTGGCGTCGATGAAGTTGATGGCGGTGCCGATCAGAATCAGATGCTTGACCTCGGGCTGGTCGGCGATGGCCGCCAGGATCGTGTCTTCCAAGTATTTCGTGTTGGCGAAATACATGCTCTCATCCATGCGGATGGCCAGCACGTCCGGCCATGTCTGAACGTCGTAGCGCAGCACGTTGCGATAGATTTCGCTCTTGCCCACCCGGCCTACGGTCGCCATGTGGGGTCGGCTGGTCCGCCAGATATAGATGGCCAGGGCCACGCCGGCGCCGATGAGAATGCCGGTCTCAATACCCATGAGGAGTACGGCAAAGAAGGTGATGATCAACGCCGCAGCATCGCCTTTGTTGTAGGCCCAGATGTGCCTGAAGGCCGGCAGGTCGAAGAGATTGGCCACCGCCACCAGGATGATCGCGGCCAGCACGGCGTTGGGGAGGTAATAGAAGAGCGGTGTCAGGAAGAGCACCGTCAACAAGACAAGCAACCCAGTGATCATGGACGCCAGACCCGTATTGGCGCCGGCGCTGAAGTTGACCACCGATCGGCTGAAGCCGCCCGTGACCGGATATCCGCCGGTGAAGGTCGCACCCAGATTGGATGCGCCCAGGGCGATCAATTCCTGGTCGGGGTCGATTTTCTGACGACGCTTGGAGGCCAATGATTTCGCCACGGAGACGCTCTCCATGTAGCCGACGAAGCTGATCGTCAGGGCAATGGGCATGAGCGCGACCCACAGATTCATGTTCACCGTGGGCATGGTCAAGGGCGGCAGACCTGCCGGCACCTCACCGACGATGCTCACGCCGAAGCGGCTGTCCAGCGCCAGGGCCTGCACCAGCAGCGTAAAGAGCGCCACAATGATCAGCGGCCCCGATTTGGCGATGGGTAGGGCGATTCCGTCGGGCACATTCAGCCGTTTGAGGATTCCTGCCATGCTGTTCTTGAAGAAGAGCAGAATCAGAATGCTGCCCACGCCGATACCCAGCGTGACGAAATTTGTTTCATTCAGATGGGTGATCGTATACCAGACCTGCTCGTAAAAATGTTCCGAGCGCGGGACGCTAAATCCCAGCACGTGTTTGACTTGGCTGAAGCCGATGACGATGGCGGCCGCCGCCGTGAAGCCGACGAGAACCGGATGGCTGAGGAAGTTGACCAAAAAGCCAACGCGCAACAGACCCATTAGGATCTGAACAAGGCCCACCAGCAGCGCCAACGTTAGCGCAAGTTGGATGTAGGTTGCCGGGTCACCGCCGGCGAGGGGCGCAACCCCTTCCGCCACCAGCAGCGAGACAATGGCGACCGGCCCCACGGCCAGCGTCCGGCTTGAGCCAAGCAGCCCGTAAATGAAGAGCGGCAGAACGCTCGCATACAGCCCGACCTGGGGCGGCAAGCCGGCCAGCATGGCATAGGCCATACCCTGGGGAACCAGCATAATGGCCACAATCAGCCCGGCCATGAGGTCGCCGGATAGATCGGCCCGCC